>SKYZ01000130.1 GCA_007127625.1 Aquisalimonas sp.
GGTCCACCGCTGTTGCCACGCGCCCCGGTGGCGGAACTGGTAGACGCGCTCGACTCAAAATCGAGTGGCCTTTGGCCGTGGGAGTTCGACTCTCCCCCGGGGCACCAATCCCGTAACGCCGATGAACGCTGGCGCCGGTTCCGGCGTCTGCCGCGCGTCGCCTGGACGCCACGGACCGCTCCGCCCATGCACCGACGCGATTTCCACTACCAGCTTCCCCCCGAACTGATCGCCGAACGTCCGCTGCCGGAGCGCCGGGCCAGTCGCCTTCTGTGCCTCAATGGCGGCGACGGCATGGTTGCCGATCGCCGCTTTGCCGATATCGCGACGCTGCTGCAGCCGGGGGACCTGCTGGTCCTGAACGACACGCGGGTCATTCCGGCGCGCCTGTTCGGTCGCAAGGCCACCGGCGGTCGGGTGGAAATCCTGCTGGAGCGGGTGCTGGGTGGCGGCTGGGCGCTGGCCCACCTGCGGGTGAGCCGGGCACCGTCGGCGGGCGCCGAGATCCACCTGGACGGCGGCGGTCGGGCGGAAGTCCAGGGCCGTGAGGGTGCCTGTTTCGTGCTGGCGTTTACCGGCATGGCCGATCTCCTGGGCTACCTGGAAGATCACGGCCACATGCCGCTGCCGCCGTATATCGAGCGTGCCGACGACGATCATGACCGGGAGCGCTACCAGACGGTGTTTGCCCGGGAGCCCGGCGCCGTGGCGGCACCCACGGCGGGGCTGCACTTCGACGACGCCCTGCTGCAGGACCTGTCCTGGCGGGGCGTGGAGCAGGCCACCGTCACGCTGCACGTGGGCGCAGGGACGTTCCAGCCGGTGCGCAGCGAACGGGTCGAGGACCACACCATGCACAGCGAGGTACTGCAGGTCTCCGCGGAGACCTGCGAGCGGGTGCGTGCCTGTCGCCAGCGCGGCGGGCGGGTGGTGGCAGTAGGGACCACCGTGGTCCGTGCCCTGGAAAGCGCTGCCCGGGCGGGCGAGCTGACGCCCTTTCAGGGTGAGACCGACATCTTCATCTACCCCGGTTACCGGTTCCGGGTGGTGGATGCCCTGATCACCAATTTTCATCTGCCGGAGTCCAGCCTGATCATGCTGGTCAGTGCCTTTGCCGGCTACGAACACACCATGGCGGCGTATCGCCACGCGGTGGAACAGCGGTACCGGTTCTTCAGTTACGGGGATGCCATGTTCATTCACCCGCCGGCACCGGAGGCCCGCGCATGATGGCGTTCCAGTGCCTGGCGACGGATGGGCCTGCCCGACGGGGGCGGCTGACATTTCCCCGCGGCACCATCGAGACCCCGGCGTTCATGCCCGTGGGCACCTACGGCACGGTCAAGGCCATGACGCCGGAGGAGGTCAGCGCCCTGGGCGCGGAGATCATTCTCGGCAACACCTTCCACCTGTGGTTGCGCCCGGGCACCGAAGTCATCGCGGCCCACGGCGATCTCCACGATTTCATGCAGTGGCAGGGCCCGATCCTCACCGATTCCGGTGGTTTCCAGGTCTACAGCCTCGGCAAGCTGCGGAAAATCCGCGAGGAGGGGGTGACCTTCCAGTCACCGGTGGATGGCAGCCGCGTGTTCATGGGGCCGGAAGAATCCATGGCGGTGCAGCGGGCGCTGGGCTCGGACATTGTGATGATTTTCGACGAATGTACTCCCTATCCGGCCACGGAGACCGAGGCGCGGCACTCCATGGAACTGTCCCTGCGCTGGGCGCAGCGCAGCCGCGCTGCCCACGGCGACAACCCGGCGGCGCTGTTCGGCATCGTCCAGGGCGGTATGTACCCGGCGCTGCGCCGTGCATCGCTGGACGGGTTGCGGGAGATCGGCTTCGAGGGCTACGCCATTGGTGGCCTGGCGGTGGGCGAGCCGGAGGAAGAGCGTAACGCCGTGCTCGAGGATCTGGAGCCCGGGTTGCCCGCCGATGCGCCGCGCTATCTCATGGGGGTCGGCCGCCCGCAGGATATCGTCGAGGCGGTGCGGCGCGGTGTGGACATGTTCGACTGCGTCATGCCCACCCGGAACGCCCGCAACGGTTACCTGTTCACCCGGGGCGGCATGCTGCGTATCCGCAACAGCCGCTTCCGCCGCGACCCGCGGCCCATCGAGCCGGATTGCCGGTGTCCGGCCTGCCGGCAATACAGTCGCGCCTACATCAAGCACCTGGATCGCTGCAACGAGATCCTCGGCAAGCGCCTCGCCACCATTCACAACCTGTTCTTCTACCAGCAGCTCATGGCGGAATTGCGCGAGGCCATTGCCGTGGGCGGTCTGGATGCCTACGTAACCGCCTTTTACGAGCGCCTGGCGCAAGGTGTTGATCCGGATGACTGAAGCCCGCGCGGGAGCGCCCTGGCTGTGGCATAATGCCCGGCTTCGGTTTGACGCCCGGCACCGGGCCATGCATTGTTTGCGTCGTTTTGCCATCAACAAGAGGCTGATCCATGGAACTGCTCGACTTCTTCATCTCCAGCGCGCATGCCCAGCAGGGCGAAGGTGCCGGCTGGACGGCGCTGCTGTTTCCCATTGCGCTGATTGCCATTTTCTATTTCCTGTTGATCCGGCCCCAGGCCAAGCGTGCCAAGGAGCACAAGAAGCTGGTCTCGGAACTCGCCAAGGGCGATGAAGTCATTACGCAGGGAGGCCTGCTGGGGCGCATCACCGAGGTGGACGAAACCTTCATCACCGTGGAAATCAATGACAACAACCAGGTGAAGGTGCAGAAGAATGCGGTCTCCCAGGTCGTGCCCAAAGGCACCATCAAGGGCAAGGCCGACCCCGGCGAGGCGAAGAAGGCCAGCAAGTAAGCACAAGGCTGCGGTGCAATGAATCGTTACCCGCTCTGGAAGTACCTGATCCTGGTGGTGGCCATCGTGGCCGGCGCGCTGTATGCCTTGCCGAACCTCTTCGGCGAGGATCCGGCGGTGCAGATCACCCCGGTGCGTGACGCCGTGGAACTCTCGGAGATCGAACGCCAGGCGCTGTCTGCCCTCGATGACGAGGGGATGGAGTATGCCGTCAGCGAGGTTGACGACGAGCGGGTGCTGATTCGCTTTCGTAGTCAGGACGAGCAGGTGCGTGCGGCCGATATGCTGCGCGCGACCCTGGGCCGGGATGTGACCGTGGCCCTGAACCTGGCACCGGCCACACCGGAGTGGCTGCGCGCCATTAACGCTGCGCCCATGTACCTGGGCCTGGACTTGCGTGGTGGCGTGCACTTTCTCATGCAGGTGGACATGGATGCCGCGGTAACCCAGAGCCTGGAGCGCTACCAGACGGACTTCCGCCGTCTTCTGCGCGACGAGCGCATCCGCTACGGTGCCATCGAGGTGGGTGAGGACAACCGCATCGTCGGGCGCTTTCGTGATGCCGCGGACCGCGAGCGGGCGGTGGAACTGCTGCGTGGCGAATACACGGAACTGGATTTCAGTCAGGAAGAGCGCGACGGGCAGTACTGGCTGGAAGCCGCCGTACCGGAAGAGGAAATGGAGGAAATCCGGCGTTTCGCGGTGCAGCAGAACGTGACGACGCTGCGCAACAGGGTCAACGAGCTTGGCGTCGCAGAGCCGGTGATTCAGCAGCAGGGGTCGGACCGCATCGTCGTCCAGCTTCCCGGAGTACAGGATACAGCCCGGGCGAAGGAAATCATTGGCACCACCGCCACGCTGGAATTCCGCATGGTGGATGAAGACCACTATCCCTACCGGGGTGAAGGAGACGATCCGGCACCGCCCGGCACCGTGAAATACCCCACCCGGAACCCGCGCTACGGGGATTACGTCATCCTCGATCGCGAGGTCATGCTCACCGGTGAGTACATCATCGATGCGTCGTCAGGTATCGATCAGGAAACCGGTGGACCGGAGGTGAACATTCGCCTCAGCTCTGCCGGGGGCGATATCTTCAACCGCGCCACCCGGGAGAACGTCGGCAATCGCATGGCCGTCGTGTTCATCGAGAGTCGTCAGGAAACCCGGGAGGAGGACGGTGAAACGGTGACGGAGCGTGTCCGCACCGAAGAGGTCATCAACGTGGCCACCATCCAGGAGCCCCTGTCCAACCGTTTCCGGATTACCGGGCTGGAAAGCAGCACCGCCGCGCGGGACCTTGCGCTGCTACTGCGTGCCGGCGCTCTGGCTGCGCCCATTGACATCATTGAGGAGCGCACCGTTGGTCCGAGTATGGGACAGGAGAACATCGAGCGCGGGTTCATGGCGGTGGTGATCGGCTTCGCGCTGGTAGTGCTGTTCATGGCCGCCTACTACCGGGTGTTCGGCCTTATCGCCAACATGGCACTGATGCTGAACCTCGTGTTCATCGTCGCCGTTCTGTCGCTCCTGCAAGCCACACTGACATTGCCGGGCATTGCCGGCATCGTGCTCACCGTGGGTATGGCGGTGGATGCCAACGTGCTCATTTTCCAGCGAATACGTGAAGAGCTCACGGCGGGACTGTCACCGCAGCAGGCGATTCACTCGGGCTACGCCAAGGCGTTGTCCACCATCGCGGACGCCAACATCACGACGCTCATCGCGGCGCTGGTGCTGTTCCTGTTCGGTACCGGACCCGTACAGGGCTTCGCCGTAACGCTGTCCATCCGCATTGTGACGTCCATGTTCACTGCGA
>SKYZ01000223.1 GCA_007127625.1 Aquisalimonas sp.
AAGCGCAGCACCCTGAAGATCGGCGTCATGGACGAGGAGCGCCGCACCACGGTGAACCTCAAGGAGTGCCTGCGCCAGGCCAGCGACCGCATCATCTTCATCAACACCGGCTTCCTGGACCGCACCGGCGACGAGATCCACACCTCCATGGAGATGGGCCCGTTCAAGCGCAAGGAGGACATCAAGGGCGAGCCCTGGATCAAGGCCTACGAGGACTGGAACGTGGACATCGGCCTTGAGTGCGGGCTGAAGGGTCACGCTCAGATCGGCAAGGGCATGTGGCCCAAGCCGGACCTGATGAAGGACATGCTGGAAACCAAGATCGGCCATCCCAAGGCCGGTGCCAACACCGCCTGGGTGCCCTCGCCGACCGCCGCCACCGTCCACGCCATCCACTACCACCAGGTGGACGTGCACGCCGTGCAGGCGGAGATTGCCAAGCGGCCGCGCGCCAGCCTGGACGATCTCCTCACGTTGCCGGTGGAGACCAATCCGTCCTGGTCGGAGAAGGAGATCCAGCAGGAACTGGACAACAACGTCCAGGGCATCCTCGGCTACGTGGTGCGCTGGATCGACCACGGGGTCGGCTGCTCCAAGGTCCCGGACATCAACGACGTGGGCCTGATGGAGGACCGCGCCACCCTGCGCATCGCCAGCCAGCTGCTGGCCAACTGGCTGCATCACGGCATCACCACGGAACAGACGCTCATGGACACCATGAAGCGGATGGCCGAGGTGGTGGACCGCCAGAACGCCGGTGATCCGACATACCGCAACATGGCCCCGAACTTCGAGGACAGCGTGGCGTTCCAGGCGGCGTGTGATCTGGTGTTCAAGGGCCGTGAGCAGCCCAACGGCTACACGGAACCGGTCCTGCACCGGCGTCGCCAGGAGGCCAAGGCGAAGTTCGGGCGGTAAACGCCCGTCGGCTGAGACCCTGGCAGGAACAAAGCCCGGCCGTGTGCCGGGCTTTTTCATGGAAACGCACAAAACCTTCAGCGGTGCATCAAGATGCACCCTGCGCGGGTCCGCATCGCGGGTTGCCGGGGGCACCTGTCGGGTGCATCTTGATGCACCGAAAACCGGGGGAAATTCTGTAAGTGAGGGTTTGAGGGGCGGGAAGGCTCGTAACTCGTTGTAGGGCGGACCTTCAGGTCCGCCATTGCCCGATCCGCAAGCCAGGCTGACTTATCAAAGCCTGATCGGCGGACCTGAAGGTCCGCCCTACAGCTCCGCCCTACGGCTCCCCGACGCTCCGGCCCAGGGGCCTGGACGGGCCACCGTGGCCGGATCAGTCCTCGAGATCGTCGTCGTCCGCGGCGTCCTCGTCGCTCTCTTCCTCGAGGATGTCTTCCACCCAGGTCAACGCCGCCACCGAAGACGGGAAGCCGATGGTGGTCATGCCGAGCAGGGCCACCTGGCGAATCTCGTCACCGGTGAAGCCCTCGTCCAGGGCACGACGGGCGTGGGAGTGGGTGGCGCCCTCGCTGCCCAGGGCGATGGCCATGGCCAGCTTCACCAGACGTCGATCACGCTCATCCAGTGGGCCCGCTTCGGAACACGCGCGACCAAGACGTCCGTACGCCTCCCAGATCTCGGGGTACTCTTCGGCGATTTCGCCTGCGCCGGAGGGAAGTTCTTCGGCCATCACTGTTGTCCTCGTCAAACGCTGCCGCGGGGGCGGTGAACTCGTGCCGTAACGACAGATGCACCGGGACGGCGCATCCGTGTAAGGTATCGCCCACACAGTGTGAGCCAAGCGGACGACCATGACCAGCACGGTTTCGGAAACCTGCCACTACCCCTATCAGGCCCTCTGGCCGGCCACCGCGCAACGTCCCGTGCTGGGATTCGCTGCCTGGAGCGGCACGGGCAAGACAACACTGCTGAAAGCGGTGATCCCGCTGTTACGCACGGCGGGAGTCCGCCTGGCCCTGATCAAGCATGCCCACCACGACTTCGACGTGGATACCCCGGGGAAGGACAGCCATACCCTGCGGAAGGCCGGCGCAGATCAGGTACTGATCACGTCGGGACGTCGCTGGGCGCTGATGCAGGAACGCCCGGAGCCTCGCGATCCCCGACTGGAAGAGGAGCTCGCCAGACTTGATCAAACCAGCATCGATCTGATTCTCGTCGAGGGATTCCGCCACGAGCGGTTCCCCAAGATCGAACTCATCCGGAATCCGGGTGGTGACCGGCCGTCCCTGTTCCTTCAGGATGACTCCATCGTCGCCGTCGCCGCGCCGGATGAACTGCCCCTGGAGTGCCGCCTGCCACGGCTCCCTCTGGATTGCCCGGAGGCCGTGACCCGTTTCATCCTCGACCGGATCGCAACCCCCGATGACTGACCAGGACCTCCGAGCGACACTCGGGAACAACGCGCTTTTCAGTTCCCTGGATGAGTCGGTGCGGGATGACCTCGCCGAACGCTCCCGCCGGATTGCGCTCCGCGCCGGCGAGATCCTCTTCCATGCAGGCGACGCCGCCGAGCAGTTCTTCGTGGTGGAGTCGGGCCTGATCAAGCTCTCACGCAGCAACCCGGACGGCCAGGAAAAGGTCATCCATCTGGTACGTCCGCGGGAGTCCTTTGCGGAGGCAGTCATGTTCATGGATGCCAAGCGCTTCCCGGTCACGGCAGAGGCCCTGGAGACCAGCCGCCTGGTGGGGATTCCCAGCGACGACTATCGCAACGTGCTCAAGGACAGCCCCGACACCTGCATGCGACTCCTGGCGGATCTGAGCATGCGGCTTCGCAGTCGACTGGACGACATCGATCAGCTGACCCTGCAGCAATCACGCCCGCGGGTTGTTCGCTACCTTCTGGCCCAGGCATCGGGCCAGGTCCACGCCGGCGACGAGGTTCAACTGCCGGCACCCAAGCACGTGGTGGCCTCGCGCCTGTCCATGACACCGGAGACGCTCTCGCGCATACTCCACGAGCTGGGCGCCGGCGGCCTGATCCGCGTCGAGCGACGCCGGGTGACGCTCATTGACCCCGAAGGGTTACGCGCGCTCACATGATCGGTGTGTCATGCACCGCTCTGGAACATTCGGGTCAGTACCCGCTGACTGCTATACTCTCCGCCAAAGCCCTACCTCATCAGAAAGAAAAAATCGCTGAGGTGGCAAGGAGAAACGCGCAATGGCTGAAAAGAAGGCGAATGCGGTGCAGTTGCGGCAGATTCGCGAAGCCTGCCGCACCTGCAGCCTGAGCGACCTGTGTCTGCCGGTTGCACTGGAGAGTCCGGACGTGGACGCCCTGGACAACATCGTCCAGCGCCGCCGGCCACTCTCCCGCGGCGACGTTCTCTACCGTGCCGGCGGCCGCTTCAACGCCATCTACGCCGTGCGCACCGGGGCCCTGAAGAGCATGTCCGTGTCCGAAGACGGTGAGGAACAGATCACTGCTTTCCACCTGCCCGGGGAACTGGTAGGCCTGGACGCCATCAGCTTTGGCACTCATCCCTCCACCGCCTGTGCACTGGAAACCACCAGCATCTGCGAAATCCCCTTCGGGGAACTCGAGGACCTCGCCGAAGAGATCCCGGGGCTGCAACGCCAGCTCCTGCGCATCATGAGCAAGGAGATCTTCAGCGAGCAGGAGATGCTGCATGCTCTCGCCCGGCGTACGGCGGAGCAGCGTCTTGCAATCCTGCTCATTAGCCTCTCGGACCGCTTTTCCCGGCGCGGGCTGTCCGCAACGCGGTTCCGCCTGCCCATGTCGCGCCACGAACTCAGCAACTACCTCGGCCTGGCCCCCGAGACCATGAGCCGGCTGTTCCGCCGTTTCGCCGAGAACGGCTGGATCACCGCCGCGGGCAAGGAGATTGTCCTGGAAGACCCTCAGGGGCTACGCGCCATGACGAACGGCGGCAGCGCTCCCGTGCACAGGGGAATCGGCCGCGCCAGCGACGCCTAGTGCCCTGCTGGTGTCCTGTCCCCGAAGCAACATCGGGGACAGGACACCAGCAACGCTTTGATCTGTATCAAGGCGTTGAACTGCCCCGCTCCGCATGCTCCCCCGGGATATTCCTCAGGGAGAGCACTGCATGGAACTTGTCTGCCCGGCCGGTAACCCTGCAGCACTGCGTGCGGCCATCGACAGTGGCGCCGACGCCGTCTACACCGGTCTCCAGGATGCCACCAACGCCCGCCATTTCCCGGGCCTGAACTTCAGTCCCCGGCAACTGGAGCGTGCAGTTCGCGACGCCCGTCAACGCGGGGTACGGGTGTTCATGGCCATCAACACCTTTCCGCAGCCAACCGGATGGCGGCAGTGGACTGCCGCTGTCGATCGTGCGGCGGACCTCGATGTGGACGCGGTCATTCTGGCCGATACCGGCCTGCTCGATTACGCGGCCAACCACCACCCCGGGCTGCCTCGCCATCTGTCCGTCCAGGCGTCCGCGACAAGCCTGGAAGCGCTGCGCTTCTACCATGAGTGTTTCGAGATCCGACGCGCCGTTCTGCCGCGGGTACTGTCCCTGGCGCAGGTGCGGCAACTGGCCGTGGACGCGCCGGTGGAGCTGGAGGTGTTCGGCTTCGGCTCGCTCTGCATCATGGCGGAAGGCCGCTGCCTGCTCTCTTCGTATGCCACCGGCGAGTCCCCCAATTCCGCCGGCG
>SKYZ01000436.1 GCA_007127625.1 Aquisalimonas sp.
GACGAACAACGCACTGAAGGGCGCGTACATCCGGGCGAAGCGAGCAAACTCCACCGCCCACAGGGCCAGGCTGAACAGGATGACTGCCAGGCACGCGGTCACGACGCCGCCGATCTGCCGCGCCAGAAGGAAGACCGCCGGCACCGCAGCCAGGTTGGCCAGCACGGTCAGCAGGCGGAACGCCAGTTCATGGCTCATCCCGGTCATGAACAGCGGCGCCGCCAGGTACTGCAGCAGAATGCCCCGGTCGTAGAACCCGCCGCCCTGAAAGCGCGGCAGGCCGTGATCCAGGATGCTCTTCACGGACGTGGCGATGTAGTACTCGTCAACGGCGAACGGGGACGTGCCGAGGCCCTTGAAGCGGAACAGGACCCCGGCCAGCACCACCGCCGCGGTAACGGCGTACAACGCCATCATGCAGAGATCACGCTCGCCGGTGTTACGGATTGTCACAGCCACCATATTGTTATTCTTCCTGCCCGCTGGTTCGCGGCCGCTGCTATCGGCCGCCGTAGTAGTCGTTCTTGCTCACCGCCTGATCGGCAAAGTTCAGGACTGTGCCCATGACGTTGACCCCCTCCATCAGGGGCATCACCTTTTCCATATCCGCCTCGTGGGTGCGGCGGTTGGCCACCACCAGGAGGGTGGCATCCAGGTTCGGGGCGAATGCCACCACGTCCCCGCCGATCAGGGCCGGCGGCATGTCGACGATAATCAGTGCACCGGGTAACCGCTGCTTGAGCCGTTTGATCAGTCGAGCCACCTTCTCCGAGGACAGGGATTCGGGTCGCAACCGGCTCTTCGCCCGACCAGGGATCACATACAGGCCGTTAATGGGCGGCTGCAGGATCATCTCGTCCAGGTCCGCGTCGTCAACGAGGTAATCACCCAGCCCGGCATTGATGTGCAAACCGAACAGGTGGGCGATACTAGGCCGGCGCACGTCAGCGTCAACGAGCAGGACCGGTTGGTTCTCCCCCGCTGCAATGCTGATGGCCAGATTCGTCGCCGTCAGGCTTTTGCCATCACGGGGGGACGGACTGGTCACGCCCAGAGTGGAGATCCTGTTCTGGTTGACCCGGTGAAGCACGCGGGTGCGCAACAGCGAATAGGCGTCCAGGATGCGCTGGTCCTTCAGCCCCCCGATGAGACGGTTTCTCTCCATCACCGAGACCGGAACCCGAACCGGAATGCCGTCCGGGCGTATCGGCGCACCGCGCCGCCTGGTTTCCGGTGCGGATTCAACCCCGGGGGCATCGCCACGCGCCATTCCGACCGCTCTCACGATGGTGTCCGTCATATCTGAGTTACTCCCGTTGGTAAACGCACACCTGTACGCCACACACAAAGCATCACCAGAAGCCACCCTCGGTAGGCGGCGCCAGGAAGGTCATCCAGTACCAGGCACCGGCACCTATGAGGATGGCGAGCAGAAGCAGCCAGGCCAGCCGCTTGGTCAGCCTCCACATGCGTTCACGACGGTTGAGAATGACCGGAATCGCCGCCAGCGGCGGCGCGCCCCAGATCGCGGCTACGGCGCGGGCGCCGCGTAGGGTGCGATCGGTGTATTCCGCCAGGGCCGCGAAACCGGTGCTGGTTCCCGCGGCAAAAACAAACCCCAATGCGGCAATGCCGAACCGCCGGGGACGCACGGGGTACTCCGGCACGGAGCCCCGGTTCGTGAGGGTGAAGCGCTCGCCGATATCGTGCGCCTCCAGCCGTTCCGCGTTCTTTGCCTGCAGGAGCTTCTCCCGCAACTCCCGCTGCTCTGCCAGGGCCGTCTCGTGTCGGCGCTGAAGCCGGCTGTAGTCCCTCTCGACGTCAGGTGAGCCCACCAGACGGGTATCGAACTCCCCGACCCGGGCTCGCAGGGATTGCCGGCGCTGCCGCTCGGACTGCAGCTCCGATTCCACGGCATCAATTCTGGAGCGCAGGGCAATGTATGCCGGATTGTCCGCACGCACTTCACCACCATCCGTGGTTGCCCGCGCAAGGGCGCGTATGCGCTCCCGGTGCTGCCCGGCAGACTGGGCCAGCTGCGCCACCTCCGGGTGATCTTCTCCGTGTTCGCGCCGCGCTTCCAGGAGTCGGGCACGCTCGTCCTCGGCGCGACGTATGAGGTCCAACAACTCCACCGCCGTGCGCGTCTCGCCGGTCAACGCCTCCAAATCCCGGCGCAGACGCCCGAAATCAGGGTGGCGGGGGGCGTAGCGGCTGGAAAGAGTAAGGTAGTCGACCCGCAATCGGTCCACTTGCTGCGCGGCGGACAAGGCGTCCCGGTCCCTTCCGCGGATGTCCACCTGGGGATCCACTTGGGCGATCTGGGCTTCCAGATTGATCCGCTGTTGCTCCAGACCGTTGATGGTCTCGTCCAGGCGATCAATCTGATCCTCAATGTTCTCCATGCGCTGCATGTTGAACTGGGTGAACTCCGGCAGGCTCCCGGCGTGTTGCGCCTTGAACACCGCCAGATCCTCTTCGTACTGGGCGATCCGGGTTTCAAGTTCATCCATCTGACTCTGCAGGAACGCGGTCAGCCGTCTCGCCCGCTGCCGCCTTGCCTCGTCGTTGACGGCGATATACCGATCGGCGATGGCGTTCACCACCTGACTGGCGGCCTGCGGATCCGCCGAGGCGTGCGTCACGGTGAAGCCAACGGCAACGCTGGTTCCACGCCGCTCTTCCTCGCCCACGTCAACATAGGAGATCTCCCGCCGCGTATTGCTCCGCATTTTCCGGACCACTTCGCCACGCGCCCCTTCCGCCCGCAGTTCCGGGAACAGGTCGAACTCCTCGGCAATGTCCCAGAGGTTCGAGCCGGTCATCACCTCCTGATCCAGGGCATCCAGCTGTTCGTTGACGTACCGGGTCACCACGGTGGTGCCGACCACGTTTTCGGGCATCTCCTGGCGGTCGATCCGAATGCTCGCGCGGGATTCGTACTCCGCTGGCAAAAGGATCGCGGCGGCGACCGCGGCACTGCTCAGGATCAGGAACGGGATCAGGAACACCGCCTTGCGGCGGCGGAACATGTCCACGTAGTCGGAGAGAGTCGGCGTAGTCATGAGATCCTCATTGCCTAGTAGCGCCTGCGCGGCGAGTATTCGATCCCGAGGAACGCGGCATGCCCTTCAGCGGTGCGATCAGAGTCCACGCGGCGCAGGGCCTCGTAGCGGTAGTCGGCGGTCAGGGACCAGTCCTCGGTGAGGCGATAGCTCATCCGGGGCTGCACGCTCAGAAACTCGTCGTTCGCCCCGGACGGAAGGCTGGTATCGATACCGCGACTGGTGAACGCTCGCGCCGTGGTGGCAAACTCCCAATGGGGCGACAGCTCGCGCGCCACCGTAAGGCGCACCTGGTCCGTTTCCGTAAGGAATCCACGCGCATTGGGGAGAAGCCGTCGCTCCACGGCGGCGTGGAAACGCCACGGCTCTGCCCGATGGCGCACGCCTATGCTGCCTATGAATCCGGTACCGCTGTCGGCGTCGTTGTCACTACCGTAGGGTTCCGACTGACGGACCCCCGCAAGGCCGGTCAGCCAGGTTCTTTCGGTGAACCGATACTCGAGGTCGACCGCCGCGCCGTAGGTGTTGAACGCCTGCTGGTCGCCACGCGGGCGGAACAGGGCGCTCTGCACCCCAAACCCGGCTTCCAGGCGCTCGGATACGTCATGGGCCAAACGCAGTTCGAATTCATGGTTGAGGGAGGTGACGTTCTCCGCCCCACCCCGCTCGAAACCGATGTAACGGCCACGATAGGCGGCACCTGCTGACCAGCGCTCCGAAAGGTCGCGTTCGACGGAAGGCACGAGAAAGAGCCGGTGGCGCGTAACCGTCTCATCCACCGACCTGGCATCGATGTCCGCAGCCGGATCGATGTCCTCCTCGGGGTCCTCCAATGCCCGGGCGTCAAGCACGGAGAGTATGGTATTGTCGCGCCGTGCCGTCCCGTCCACTCGCCAGGTGGTCGTTTCGCGCTCCCAGGCCGTACGCGCCTGCAGCGACTGGAAGTCACCGTCATCGGGGGCGTCGTCACCACCAGAGTACGTCGTATACCCCGCTTCCCCCTGGAACTCCAGGCGACGAAAACCAGTGTCCTGCCCGACTCGAGCACCAATGCTGCTGCGCAGCTGCGAGGTATCGTCGCCGCCCGTATCCCGCATGCGCGGATTACTCTCGAAACCGGCTCGGGCATCGAACAGCGGATCAACCACCCAGGGCGCGGCGCCCGCATGGCCCGGAACCAGAGCGAAGACCGCGCACACCAGGGGTACGGCCAGAACAACACAGGGCCGTGTCTTCCGCGTGGCCATCACCATCAGGGAACAACCACGACGTCGCCACTCTGCAGCAGGCGATTCTGATCCAGTCCGCGCCCCCGTTTCACCGAGGCGTAGTTGAAGGGATAGACTTCTTCTCCGTTGCCCACCCGGCGGATGACCCGGATTCGACTTTCGGCGGCAAACGGCGTCAGCCCGCCAGCCAGAGTCAGCGCCTGAACCACGTCCACGTAGCGCCCGACGGTGAACTGGCCCGGGTTGTTGACCTGGCCGATCACGTAGATGCGGTATCCCGAGACCTCCACCACCGAGACGTTGACCATGGCGTC
>SKYZ01000021.1 GCA_007127625.1 Aquisalimonas sp.
CCCTCAAGGATCCGCTGTGGAAGCGCCCGGAGGAGGATCCGCAGGCCGAGGCGCCGGAACTGGAGACACTACCCTTCGTAGTGGTGGTGGTGGACGAGTTCGCCGACATGATGATGATGGTCGGCAAGAAGGTGGAGGAACTCATCGCCCGGCTGGCGCAGAAGGCGCGGGCCGCCGGTCTGCACCTGATCCTGGCGACCCAGCGGCCATCGGTGGACGTCATTACCGGCTTGATCAAGGCCAACATCCCCACGCGCATTGCCTTCCAGGTGTCCTCCCGGGTGGACTCCCGCACCATCCTCGATCAGATGGGTGCGGAAGCACTGCTTGGCCACGGTGACATGCTCTACCTGTCCTCCGGCAGCGGCATGCCGGATCGTGTCCACGGCGCATTCGTTTCCGACAACGACGTGCACCGGGTGGTGAATTACCTCAAGGAGCAGGGCGAGCCGGAATACGTCGACGGCATTCTGGAGGAATCCATCGGTACCCCGATTCCGGGCATCCCCGGGGAGGACAACGGCGGTGATGGCGAGCAGGATCCGCTCTACGATCAGGCCGTGCAGGTGGTGACGGAGACGCGTCGGGCCTCCATTTCCGGCGTGCAGCGGCGGCTGAAGATCGGCTACAACCGTGCGGCACGACTGGTGGAAGAGATGGAGAATAGCGGCGTAGTCGGGCCGCTTCAGTCCAATGGTGCCCGCGAAGTGCTGGCGCCGCCGCCCCGGGATTGAACCGCAGCGGGCTGCCGTGGTCGACGGGATAACCGAACCGAATCAGGAGAAACGATGTTGAGGCGACTCGCGTGGATGCTGGCTGTGCCGGTGCTTTTTGTAGCCTCCATGGCGTCGGCGGAGGACCCGAGGGCGGAGCTGGAAGCCTATTTCAGCGACACCGATAGCATGGAAGGCCGCTTTACCCAGGTGGTACGGGACGAAGACGGCCGCGTTCTGGAGGAAAGCCGCGGCACCATGGCCATTCAGCGCCCGGACCGCTTCGACTGGCTCTACAGCGAGCCCTTCGAGCAGCGCATCGTTGCCGACGGCGAACGACTCTGGATTCACGACCCCGATCTGCACCAGGTCACCGTCCGTCCTCTGGAGGATACCCTGGGCACCGGTCCGGCGATGCTGCTCAGCGGGCGGATGGAAACCCTGGACGAACACTTCGACATGGAGGTGGACGACGGCTGGCTGGTACTGATGCCGCGAACGGACGACTGGAACGTGGAGGGCGTGCGGCTGCGCATGAGTAACGGTGTGCCCGCCGAGGTCGTTGTCCGTGACGGACTGGGCCAGGAAAACCGGCTCACCCTGGAAGACGTCACCACCGGCGTCGCCTTCGACGGCGATCGCTTCCGCTTCGAACCGGATGACGAAACCGACGTGATCGAGCAGGGAGAGGCCGCCCCTTGACCCTGGCTGCACCGGTGCGCCCGCTTGCCGATCGCATGCGGCCGCGCTCGCTGGATGAGTTCCTTGGCCAAGAACACCTGCTCGGTCCCGGGCGGGCATTGCGCCGGAGCATCGAGGCCGGTCACCCGCATTCCATGGTGCTCTGGGGGCCACCCGGTACCGGCAAGACCACCCTGGCCCGCATGATCGCCGCCGCAAGCGGCGCGCGGTTCATCACGCTTTCGGCAGTGATGAGCGGCGTGAAGGATATCCGCGCCGCCGTGGAGGAAGCGCAGGGTCTGCGCGCCCAGGGGCAACCGACGGTGCTGTTCGTCGACGAGGCCCACCGCTTCAACAAGGCGCAGCAGGATGCGTTTCTGCCGTACGTCGAGGACGGCACTCTGCTGTTCATCGGCGCCACCACCGAGAACCCCTCCTTCGAGCTGAACAACGCGCTGCTGTCACGGGTGCGTACCTATGTGCTCCGTGCCCTGAACCGGGAAGCCCTCAAGGGGTTGCTGCAATCGGCGCTCACCGACAGTGAGCGGGGCCTTGGTGCCAGCGGGCTGTCCATCGAGCCGGAGGCCCTGGATCAGCTCGTGCAACTTGCGGACGGCGACGCCCGGCGCGGACTGACCCTGCTGGAAGTCGCGGCAGATCTGGCGGAGGCGGGGGTGATTGGCACGGAGACGCTGCAGGAGGCCGCCGCATCCGGGATGCGACGCTTCGACAAGGGTGGCGACGCGTTCTACGACCAGATTTCCGCCTTGCACAAGGCGGTGCGTGGCTCCGATCCCGATGCTGCGCTGTATTGGTACTGTCGCATGCTCGACGGCGGGTGTGATCCCCTCTATATCGCCCGCCGCGCCGTCCGCATGGCGTCGGAGGATATCGGCAATGCCGACCCGCGCGGGCTCCAGGTGGCGCTCAACGCCTGGGACGCCCAGGAGCGTCTGGGCAGCCCCGAAGGGGAACTGGCCATCGCCCATGCCATTGTCTATCTCGCCAGCGTGCCCAAGAGCAACGCCGTCTACAGCGCTTACAATGCCGCCATGGAAGCGGCCCGCCGCAACGGCTCCCTGGAGGTGCCGCTGCACCTGCGTAACGCTGCCACCCGACTGATGAAGGAACTGGGCTACGGCGAGGAATACCGTTATGCCCACGACGAACCGGAAGGCTATGCCGCCGGCGAGGACTATTTCCCCGAGGACATGCCCCCGCAACGATTCTACCAGCCCGTGTCCCGTGGGCTGGAAGCAAAGATCCGCGATCGCTTCGAACGCCTGCGCTACCTGGACCGACAATCCGGCTGGCATCGCCGCCGCTGATCCTACGTGGCCGACGGCTGATTTTCCGGTGGTGCTCCGGCTACAATGCGCGTCTTCGTGATCACAAGGACCCGAGATGCTCGACCCGAGAGAACTCCGCAATGACCCCGAGGCCGTCGCTGCCGCACTTGCCCGGCGCGGGTACACCCTGGACGTGGACGCCTACCGGCAACTGGAGGGGCAGCGTCGCGAGCTGCAGATGTGCGTCCAGGAACTGCAGAACGAGCGCAATCGCCGCTCCAAGGCCATCGGCAAGGCGAAGGCGCAGGGTGAGGACATCCAGCCACTGCTGGACGACGTGGCCAGCATGGGCGATCAGCTGGACGGCGCGAAGAAGGAGCTGGATGACGTCCAGGCGCAGCTCGAAGCGCTGCACATGGACATACCCAACATCCCCCAGACCGACGTCCCGGAAGGGGACGACGAGGACGACAACGCCCTGGTGCGGCATTGGGGTGAGCCACCGACGTTCGAGTTCAAGCCACGGGATCACGTGGACCTTGGCGCCCGTGACGATCTGCTGGATTTCGAAACCGCGGCGCAGCTGACCGGTGCCCGCTTCGTGGTCATGCGTGGCGCCGTGGCGCGCCTGCACCGCGCGCTGATCCAGTTCATGCTGGACCGGCAGACGGCCAAGGGGTACGAGGAGGTGAACGTCCCGTACATGGTCAACGCGGAAAGCCTGCGCGGCACCGGTCAGCTGCCCAAGTTCGGCGACGATCTCTTTGCCATTGCCGGTGAGCAGGATTACTACCTGATTCCCACCGCCGAGGTGCCGGTGACCAACCTGGTGCGGGAGTCCATTGTCGAGCCAGAGCAGCTGCCGCTGCGGTACGTGGCCCATACGCCGTGCTTCCGCGCCGAGGCCGGCGCCTACGGCAAGGACACCCGCGGCATGATCCGCCAGCACCAGTTCGAGAAGGTGGAACTGGTCCACATCGTTCGCCCCCAGGACTCCGATGCCGCCCTGGAGGCGCTGACGGCGGATGCCGAGGCCATCCTCCAGGAGCTGGAACTACCGTACCGCGTGGTGCTGCTGTGCACCGGCGACATGGGCTTTGCGGCGGCACGCACCTACGACCTGGAAGTCTGGTTGCCGGGGCAGGAGCGCTATCGGGAGATTTCCTCCTGCAGCAACCTGCAGGCGTTCCAGGCCCGGCGCATGCAGGCGCGCTGGCGCAACCCGGAGACCGGCAAGCCGGAGCCCCTGCATACCCTCAACGGTTCCGGGCTGGCCGTGGGCCGTTGCCTGGTCGCGATCCTGGAGAACTACCAGGAAGCCGACGGGCGCGTGCGGACACCGGAGGCACTGCGCCCGTATCTGGGCGGACGCGAGTGGATCATGGAATAACCGCCGGGCCGGCGGTCAGTGTTCCGCCAGTGACGGTGCCAGTTCGGCAAACAGGGATTCCCGCTCATCCTGCGTGCGCACCGCCATGGCGCGCTCTACCACTTCCTGGGTGAGATGGGGGGCGAACAGCCGGATGAACTCGTACATGTAGCTGCGCAGGTAGGTGCCGCGGCGAAAGCCGATGTTGGTGACGCTGGACTCGAACAGATGCGCGGCCGGTATGGCCCGTAGTCCGGCGTCCCGCTCCGGCTCGTAGGCCATGCTGGCAACAATGCCGACACCAAGGCCGAGGCGGACGTAGGTCTTGATCACCTCCGAGTCAGTGGCCGTAAACACCACTTCCGGCTCGAGCCCCTGCTGGCGGTAGGCCTTGTCCAGCTTGGAACGGCCAGTGAAGCCGAAGACATACGTAACCAGCGGGTAGCGGGCCAGGGATTGCAGGGTCAGGGGGTCCTCTTCCAGCAGCGGGTGGCCCTCGGGGACGATGACACTGCGGTTCCACCGGTAGCAGGGCATCATCACCAGATCCTCGA
>SKYZ01000180.1 GCA_007127625.1 Aquisalimonas sp.
ATGGTCGGGGTGGCAGGATTTGAACCTACGACCCCTGCCTCCCGAAGGCAGTGCTCTACCAGACTGAGCTACACCCCGATACTGTCAGAAGCGCGTCATTCAGTAGTCGCGCTCCACGCTGAACCTGGCCAGTGATTCCATCGCCTTCCGGTAAGGCGTCTCAGGCAGTTGCCCGAGGCTGGCGACGGCTTTTTCCACTGCCTGATCCGCGAGGGCGCGAGTATAGGTGATCGCTCCGGTTGTTTCAATCGCTTCCAGGATGGTGTCGATCTCCTCGCGCCCACCCTGCTCGATGGCGCCGCGGATGACCGCCGCCTGTTGCTCCGTGCCGTGGCGCATGGCGTGAATCAGGGGCATGGTCGGCTTGCCTTCGGCGAGGTCGTCGCCGATGTTCTTGCCGGTGGTGTTGGCGTTGCCGGTGTAGTCCAGGGCGTCATCCACCAGCTGGAACGCAGTGCCGAGCTGCTTGCCATACTCGGCCAGGTTGTCGCAGACGTCCTCGTCCTGCTCGGCGAGAATGCCGCCCAGGCGTGTGGCGGCCTCGAACAGCGTCGCGGTCTTCGAGTAGATGACGTGCAGGTACCGCTCCTCGGTGGTGTCCGGGTCATTGATGTTGAGCAGCTGCATCACCTCGCCCTCGGCGATGGTGTTGGTGGTGTGGGCCATGACGTCCATCACCGGCATGCTGCCCACGGCAACCATCATCTCGAAGGCGCGGGAGTAGAGGAAATCGCCCACCAGAACGCTGGCCTCGTTGCCCCACAGCTCGTTGGCCGTGGCCTGGCCGCGCCGCTTTTCCGAGGCATCGACGACATCGTCGTGGAGCAGGGTGGCGGTGTGGATGAATTCCACCACCGCGGCGAGTTCACGGTGATGGTCACCTTCGTACCCGCACGCGCGCGCGGCGAGCAGCACCTGGAGGGGGCGCAGCCGCTTGCCGCCGCTGTTGATGATGTATGCACCGAGCTGGTTGATGAGCACCACGTCGGAGCGCAGCCGCTGCTGGATCAACCGGTCCACTGCCTTCATGTCGTCCGCCATGAGGGCGCGGATGTCATCGATGTTCATGGCGTGTGAGGGCGACACTGCGTGGGTCATCCGAGAGCCGGTCGGTTGGGCCGCAATTCCGGGCTGCGGCGGCGGAGCCTTACAGTAGGTGTGGGCCCTTGGGGTGTCAAGGTGGCCACGGGCAGGATGCGGCAATCACCAACCGGAATCGGGGCGGGCCGGTCGCAAGCGAGCGGCCGTTTGACCTGCCCTCCCTTTGCAGCTATTATTTCGCGCCTTCTCACCGCATTTCGATTGAAGCGACCAAGCGACGGAGACTGAACGGACCATGTACGCCGTGATCAAAACCGGAGGCAAGCAGTATCGTGTCTCTGAAGGGGACATCCTTCGCGTCGAGAAGCTCGACGCCGAGGCGGGCTCGTCCGTGGAGTTCGACCAGGTGTTGCTGGTCTCCGACGGTGACGACGTGAAGATTGGCGCGCCGATGCTCGAGGGCAGCAAGGTGCAGGCCGAGGTCACGGACGCCGGCAAGGGCGAAAAGGTCCGTATCATCAAGTTCAAGCGGCGGCAGAACTATCGCCGCCACAAGGGCCATCGTCAGCCCTACACCGAAGTCAAGATTACCGGCATTTCCGCAGGCTGAGTTCCGGGAGCAGGATATGGCACATAAAAAGGCAGGCGGCAGTACGCGCAACGGTCGCGATTCCGAGTCGAAGCGCCTTGGCGTGAAGCGCTTCGGTGGGCAGGAAGTGGTTCCGGGAAACATCCTGGTGCGCCAGCGCGGTACCCACTTTCACCCCGGTGAAGGCGTCGGCATCGGCCGCGATCACACCCTTTTCGCCAAGTCCGGCGGTCAGGTGGTGTTCGAGCGCAAAGGCCCGCTCAACCGCAAGTACGTGAGCGTCCGCAGTCACTGAAGGTCCGACCTCAGTGCGGCGCTCCGGAAACCCCGTCTTCGTACGGGGTTTTTTGTTTCCGGTGCGTTCATACTGATTCGCAGAGACGTCAGCAACGCCCGACGTTCACCACGAGAGCGTGTCCCATGAAGTTCGTCGACGAGGTCACCATCCATGTTGCCGCCGGAGGCGGTGGCGATGGATCCGCCAGTTTCCGGCGCGAGAAGTTCATTCCCCTGGGCGGCCCCGACGGGGGTGACGGCGGGGCCGGCGGCAGCGTGTGGCTGGAGGCGGACGAAGGGCTGAATACCCTGGCGGACTTCCGTCACGTGCGCCGCTACCGGGCGGAACGGGGTCAGAACGGCATGGGCTCGCAGCGTACCGGCAAGAGCGCTGAGGATGTTGTCATTGCCGTGCCCGTGGGGACGCTGGTGGTGGAGAAGAACACCGGCGAACAACTCGGTGACCTGACTGGCCACGGCGAGCGTCTGCTGGTGGCCAAGGGCGGTCGCGGCGGCCTGGGGAACGTGCATTTCAAGAGCTCCACCAATCGGGCACCGCGCCAGACCACCTCAGGCAAGCCCGGGGAGGAGCGGGATTTGCGCCTGGAGCTCAGGGTGCTGGCGGATGTAGGCCTGCTGGGCATGCCCAACGCCGGCAAGTCCACACTCATTCGCGCCGTCTCTGCTGCCCGGCCTCGGGTGGCGGACTATCCGTTCACCACCCTGCATCCCAACCTCGGGGTGGTCAGTGTCGGCCCGGCCCAGAGCTTTGTCATGGCCGACATCCCCGGTCTCATCGAAGGCGCCGCCGAGGGGGCCGGTCTGGGGGTGCGCTTTCTCAAGCACCTCGGGCGGACGCGCATCCTGCTGCATCTGGTGGATGCAGTGCCCCATGACCCGGAGCAGGACCCGGTGGAGGACGTGCGGCGGCTGGTCGGCGAGTTGGAGCGCTTCAGCCCGGAGCTGGCAGCGCGCGAGCGGTGGCTGGTGCTGAACAAACTGGACCTGCTGCCGGAAGACGAGCGCGAGCCCTGGAAACGGGAGCTGGTGGAGGCGATGGCCTGGAAAGGGCCGGTATACGCCGTATCGGGCCTGACCGGTGTCGGCACCGAAGCGCTGTGTCGCGATGTCATGGCGCGGTTGGAGCAGATCGACGAGGCGGCCCGGGAGGCCCAGGCATGAACGTCGGGGAAGCGAACGCTGCGTGCGGAGCTCGCTCCGGCGTGGCCAAGTGGGTGGTCAAGGTGGGCAGTGCCCTGGTGACCGATGAGGGCCGTGGCCTGGATCACGCCCGCATCGCCGGCTGGGTGGCGGAGCTGGCGGCGCTGCGGAACCGCGGTGTCGAGGTAACCATGGTGTCCTCGGGGGCCGTGGCAGAGGGCATGCAGCGACTGCAGTGGCGGCATCGCCCGCGGGAACTCTACAAGCTCCAGGCCGCGGCGGCCGTGGGGCAGATGGGTCTGGTGCACGCCTACGAATCCGAGTTCCAGCGCTACGGCCTGCATACGGCGCAGGTGTTGCTGACCCACCATGATCTCAGCGATCGTCAGCGCTACCTGAACGCGCGTACCACGCTGCGTACGCTGCTGGAGCTGGGTGTGGTGCCGGTGGTGAACGAAAACGACACGGTGGCCACCGACGAATTCCGCTTCGGCGACAACGACACGCTTGCGGCGCTGGTGGCCAATCTGGTGGAAGCGGACCGCCTGGTCATCCTGACCGACCAGCAGGGGCTGTTCGACTCGGATCCGCGACAGTACCCCGATGCTCGGCTTATCACCGAGGGCGACGCCGGGGATCCCGATCTGGAGCGCCTGTGCGGGGAGGGCGCCGGGGAGTTCGGGCGCGGTGGCATGCTCAGCAAGGTTCGCGCTGCTGCGCGGGCGGCGCGTTCCGGCGCGGCCACCGTGATTGCATCGGGGCGCGAGCCGGGGGTTCTGGAGCGTTTGCGCACGAACGAGCGGGTGGGCACCTACCTGAAGCCGGCCCGCGAACCACTGGGGGCGCGGAAGCAGTGGCTGGCCAGCCAGATGACGGCGCGGGGCCGGGTGTACCTGGATACCGGGGCGGTGCGCGTTCTGCGTGAGTCAGGGCGCAGCCTTCTCCCCGTGGGGGTAACGGCCGTGGCGGGGCAGTTCGCCCGGGGCGAGATCATCAGTTGTGTCGACCCGGAAGGCCACGAGATTGCCCGGGGGCTGGTCAATTACGACGCCGCAGAAGCCGACCGTATCAAGGGCGTTGCCAGCGATCGCATCGAGTCGCTTCTGGGCTATGTGGACGAGCCCGAGCTGATCCATCGGGACAACCTGGTTCTGCTCTGAGCCGGCGACTACCTGCGGGGGCTTTCCGCGCACGAAAACACAGCCGCCTCCCGAATGGGAGGCGGCTGTCGATGGTTCGCCCCGTGTTCCGGCGGCGCGGGGCTCAACCCAGCGCGCGGATCCGCGAGTTCAGGCGACTCTTGTGGCGGGCGGCCTTGTTCTTGTGGATGATGCCCTTGGTCGCCATGCGGTCGATCAGCGGCGTGGCGGTCTTGAACGCCTCTTCCGCGCGTTGCTTGTCGCCCGACTTGATGGCCTTGAGAACGTTCTTGATCTGCGTACGCATCATGGTACGGCGCGCCTTGTTGTGCACGCGACGCGTCTCGTTCTGGATGGCACGTTTCCGTGCTTGCGGCGA
>SKYZ01000268.1 GCA_007127625.1 Aquisalimonas sp.
AATAAACCCAGACCGCGCAACCAGTCCGCGAAGACGACCCGCCCGTGAGCCACGGACTCCACCGGCGCACCCATGTCACTGCGCACCAGCACGCCGCGCCAGTCCCCGCCGCTGCGCCGCTGGTCGCCGAACTCTGCCACCAATTCACCGGTCACCGGCCAGGGCAGGGCGCCGCGCTGTTCACTGAACGAGGCCCGGTCCAGGTCGCGCTCGGGCACATCGGCCAGGGCGTCACGCAGGTCGTCCACCAGGGCCTCCAGCTCGGCTTCATCCTCGGCCAGACGCTCCAGGCGCTGCTCGTCGTCGCCGATGGCGGCCTCCACGCGCTCCAGGACGCTGCTGCGTTCCTGGCGGCGCTGGCTCAGCCGCCGGCGTTCCGCCTGTTGTTCCTCGTGCAGACGTTCCACCTCCGCGAGCTCGTGTTCCAGTTCATCACGCAGTTCCCGGTAGTCCTGCATGGCCGCCATGGCGGTCCGGATGCGCTGGGCACGGGCCTCGCCAACGTAGTCCATGTACACCAGCAGACGGTCCACCGCTGCCGGGTCCTGCTGGTTGAGCAGCAGTTTCAGCACCTCCTGACGGCCGCTGACATACGCCTCGCGGACGGCGGCACGCAGCACCCGCCGATGCTCGCGCACGGTATCCTCCTCGGCAGCCACCGCCTCGCGCAGTTCCTCCGCCCGCGCTTCGCCCTGCTCCAGACGCTGGTCCAACTCCTCCAGGCGGTTCGCTGCGGCACCGATGGCCCGCTCGAGTTCCCGCAGCTCTGTGACGACCTGATCCCGGCGTTGCTGGCGATCGGCAAGATCGCTTTCCACGGCTTCGATGCGCTCCCGCAGCGCCTCCAGTTCCGCGGCGGACTCACGGTATTCCTCCGCCCGCGCGCCGGTGACCGCCAGATACAGCACGGTCAGACCGGCAAAGACACGGAGGACGGGAGAGCGTGGCAACGGAACCCCTGAGGCGCGGCGGCGAAATGAGTGCGGAAAGGCGGCGCACGGACATGCCGGTGATGAGTCGCCGCCGTCCACCGGCTGTATAATACGGGCTTTTGCCGCCGGGCTTCCAGATTCGTCGCGGGATTGGCAACCCGGGACGGAGCCGCTACCCTGACGCGCCGGCCGCGTATTGGCCCGGTGGTGCCGACGACGACGCCCGGAATGCCCCGAGTCACCAGGACAATACCTTATGTCGATGGATCAGCTGATCGAATTCGTAACCAACAACTGGGTCCTGTTTCTGGCCCTGGCCATGGTCATCGTGTGGATCGTGGTCAGCGAGTTCTCGCGCTTCGCCCGCGGCGTGCCACCGGTGGACAGCACCGAGGCCACACGGCTGTACAACCGCGAGGACGCCCTGTTCGTCGACATCCGCAGCGAGGCGGATTTCGGCAAAGGCCACCTGCCCGGCGCCATCAACGTGCCCAACGGCAACATGGACCAGCGCCACAAGAAACTGGACAAGCACAAGGACAAGCCCGTGATCGTCTATGACGCCCAGGGCATGCAGGCCGGCAAGTTCGGCAAGCAGCTCAAGGAAAAGGGCTTCGAGAAGGTGCATCAGCTCCAGGGCGGCTTCAACGGCTGGCAGGAGGCCAACCTCCCCGTCCATACTTGACCGGACACTGAACAATTCGCGCGAACCGCTCCACACCAACACAGGGAGTTGCCGACATGGCAGAAGACAACGAGGCCGCCGGCGGACAGGGGCAGCAGCAGGAGAACAAGCAGCAGTTCGCCATCCGCAAGATCTACCTGCGCGATTTCTCCTTCGAGGCCCCCAACTCTCCGGGGATTTTCTCCGGCGAATGGAAACCGGAAGTCAGCGTGGACCTGGACACGCGCACCACGCGTATCGCGGAGAACACTTACGAGACGGTCGTCCGCGTCACGGTTACCGCCAAGCAGGACGACAAGACCGCGTACCTGTGCGAAGTCCAGCAGGCCGGTATATTCGTGCTCTCCGGGTTCGAGGAGCAGACTCTGGAGGCGCTGCTGGGCAGCTACTGCCCGGCGCAGCTGTTCCCCTATGCCCGCGAGGCCATCTCCGACGCGGTCACCAAGGGCGGGTTCCCGCAGATGGTGCTGGCGCCGGTGAACTTCGAGGCACTGTACATGCAGCGGCGACGCCAGCAGCAGGAACAGCAGCAGGCCGGCGAGGCTGCTGACGACAGCCAGACCGGCAGCACCCACTAACCGGCCATGACCGCGACGCAGCCCATGGCCGTTCTCGGCGCTGGCTCCTGGGGCACGGCGCTGGCGCTGGTGCTGGCCCGCAACGGGGTGCCGGTGCGGCTATGGGGCCATGATGCCGGCCACATGGCGACTCTCGAACAGGCGCGCTGCAATCAGCGTCATCTGCCGGACGGTGCCTTCCCGGACAATCTCGAGCCGACCAGTGAGCTGGCCCGGGCGCTGGATGGTGTCCGCGATGTACTGATCGTGGTTCCCAGCCACGGCTTCGTCGACCTGATCGCCGAGCTGGTGCCGCTGGCAGGCGCCGACACGCGCGTTGCCTGGGCCACCAAGGGGCTGGAGGCCAACTCCGGCGGTCTGCTGCACCAGGTGGTGGAGCAGCACCTGCCGGGGCGGCCCACGGCGGTGGTGTCCGGGCCCAGCTTTGCCCGGGAAGTGGCGGCCGGCCTGCCCACTGCGGTGACCATCGCCTCCGGGGACCAGACCTTCGCCACGGAACTCGCCGCCGCCTTTCATGGCAGCAATTTCCGCCCCTATACCAGCGACGACATCGTCGGCGTGGAGCTCGGCGGTGCGGTGAAGAACGTCCTCGCCGTGGCCACCGGTATCGGCGACGGCATGGGGCTGGGGGCCAATACCCGGGCCGGGCTGATTACCCGCGGCCTGGCCGAGGTGGTGCGGCTGGGCGAGGCCATGGGTGCCGATTCCCGCACCTTCATGGGCCTCTCCGGCGTGGGGGATCTCATCCTCACCTGCACCGACGATCAGTCCCGCAACCGACGGCTGGGACTGGCGCTGGGACGGGGACAATCGCTCACCGAGGCGGTCGCTTCCATTGGCCAGACGGTGGAGAGCGTGCGCACGGCGGCCGAGGTGCACGCCCTGGCCGCTGCCCAGGGGGTGGAAATGCCCATCTGCGAGCAGGTGCATGCGGTGGTGAACCACGGGCGTCCCGCCCAACAGGCCCTGGAAACGCTCATGGCCCGCAGCCGCAAGTCGGAGTTCTAGTTGTCCTGTAACCCAAGTTCAATGCAACGAACTTGGGTTACAGGACACGAGCGGCTGTCACCTGGCTCCCGGAAACCCGAGCTGCCGCCAGGCCTCGAACACGGTGACCGCTACGGCGTTGGAGAGGTTCAGACTGCGGCTGTTCGGCCGCATGGGCAATCGCAGCCGCCGCTCCGGCGGTATTCCCGCCAGCACCGAATCCGGAAGCCCCGCGGTCTCCTGTCCGAACAACAGGGCGTCACCATGGCGAAAGCGCGTTGCGTACACGCTGGCCGTGGCCCGCGTGGTCAGCGCGAAACACCGCTCCGCGCCCGTCGCCAGCAGACAGCTGTCCAGGTCGGCGTGCACGTGGATGCGCGACCACTCGGCATAGTCCAGCCCCGCCCGGCGCATGCGACTGTCATCCAGTGTGAAACCCAACGGCTCCACCAGGTGCAGTTCGGCTCCGGTATTGGCGCACAGGCGTATGGCATTGCCCGTGTTGGGCGGGATTTCCGGGTACAACAGGATGACGTGGAGCATGATGGCGGATTCTCCCGCCTCCGGTGGCGGCACGCAACGGGCCTTCCGCACCGGACGAACGAGGAATCCGCCTGAGAACGCACGGCAACCCGACTATGCTTGCAGAGGGCGGGGATCGCCGTACGCAGCGAAAGGGCTTGATCCCGACCCGCACCTGGCCCGACCATGAGCCGTATCGCGCGCAGCCCCGAATACCAAGCAGAAGCAAGTGAGAGGAGGTGTTGAGATGAATCGACTGGACAATCAGGTGGCCATCGTCACCGGCGGATCCCGCGGGATCGGACGTGTCATTGCCCTGGAACTTGCGTCCCTGGGCGCCAAGGTGGCCATCAACTACCGTGGTGGCCAGAAAGAGGCCGAGCAGGTGGCCGAGGAGATCAAGCAGAAGGGCGGCGAGGCCCTGGTCCTGCAGGCCGATGTCAGCAAGAAGGATGAAGCGCGCGGCATCGTCACCAAGACCGTCGACCACTGGGGGCGGCTGGACATCCTGGTGAACAACGCCGGCATCACCAAGGACAAGACCCTGAAGAAGCTCACGGATGATGACTGGGAAGATGTCATCAACACTAACCTCAACAGCGTCTACTACACGGTGAGCGCGGCGCTGCCCACCATGCAGGAGCAGAAGTACGGGCGCATCATCAACATCAGCTCCTTCGTGGGCCAGGCCGGCAACTTCGGCCAGACCAACTATTCCGCCAGCAAGGGCGGCATCATCGCCTTCACCAAGAGTGCGGCCCAGGAAGTGGCGAAGAACAACATCACCATCAACGCCATTGCACCCGGCTTCACCATGACGGAGATGCTGCAGCAGGTTCCGGAGAATGTGCAGGAGAAGATCCTGGCCAAGATTCCCATGGCCCGGTTCGGTCAGCCGGAGGAGATCGCCGAGGCGGTGGTGTTCCTGGCTGCCCACGGCAGCTACATCACCGGGCAGCAGATCAACGTCAACGGCGGCGTCTACATGTAAGGCCTTCGCCCCGGGGCCGGCGCGGCCCCGGGGTTCAGAAGTCCAGGTCCAGTTCCTTGATCTTTCGGGTCAGGGTGTTGCGCCCCCAGCCCAGCAGTCGCGCCGCTTCCTGGCGCCGTCCACCGGTGGCACGCACGGCGACTTCGATCATGATCCGTTCGAAACGGGGCGTGGCATGATCAAGAATGTGTTCCTCGCCCCGGGCCAGTGCCCGCTCGGCCCAGACCGCCAGGCACTCCTCCCAGTCCTCGGTACTGCCCTCCACCACCTTGTCCTGGCGCAGTTCCGGCGGTAGATCCTCCATGTGGATCTCGCTGCCGTTGGCCATCACCGTCAGCCATCGGCAGGTGTTCTCCAGCTGGCGAACGTTGCCGGCCCAGGTCAACCCCATCAGGAAGCGCTCAACGTCCGGACGCAACTGCTTGGCCTCGACGTTGAGATCCTCGGCGGCCTTAGCGAGGAAAAACCGTGCCAACTTTGGGATGTCCTCGCGGCGCTCCCGCAGCGCCGGCAGATGCACACGGATGACGTTGAGCCGATGGAACAGGTCCTCGCGAAAACTGCCCTCGGCCACCCGGCTCTCGAGATCCTGGTGGGTGGCGGCGATGATGCGTACGTCCACCGTGCGTGGGGTATGGCCGCCGACGCGATAGAACTCCCCGTCGGCAAGAACCCGGAGCAGGCGGGTCTGCAGCTCGGCAGGCATGTCGCCGATTTCGTCCAGGAACAGGGTGCCGCCGTCCGCCTGCTCGAAGCGCCCCTGGCGGGTCTGCTGCGCGCCGGTGAAGGCGCCCTTCTCGTGACCGAAAAGCTCCGACTCCATGAGGTCCCTGGGGATCGCCGCCATGTTCAGGGCAATGAACGGGTTGTCCCGGCGGGGACTGTGCCGATGCAGCGCCTGGGCGACAAGCTCCTTGCCGGTGCCGGATTCGCCGTTGATGAGCACGGTGATGTTGGAGGAGGACAGTCGACCGATCGCCCGGAAGACCTCCTGCATGGCCGGTGCCTCGCCGATGATCTCCGGGGTGCTCTCGTCCTGGGCTGCCGTGGTCGCGGCCTGCTCACGGGCGCTCTGCAGGGCGCGGCGGACCAGGTCCACGGCCTCGTCCACGTCGAAGGGTTTCGGCAAGTACTCGAAGGCGCCGCCCTGGTAGGCGGACACTGCCGCGTCCAGATCCGAGTGGGCGGTGATCACGATAACCGGCAGGTCCGGCCAGCGCTCCTGGACACGCTCCAGCAGATCCAGGCCGTCGATGCCGGGCATGCGGATGTCGGTCATCAGAACACCCGGGCGCGACTGCTGCAGGGCCTGCAGGGCGGCATCACCCGTCTCGAAACTACGTGCCTGCATCCCGGCCTGGCGCAGGGCCTTGTCCAGGACCCAGCGGATGGAGCGATCATCGTCGACCAGCCAGACATCATCCTTCGTTGTCATCATCCGCCTCCAGCGGCAACCACAGGGTAAACTCCGTGTGCCCGGGCTCGCTCCAGCACTCGATGAGACCGCCGTGCTGGTGCACGAGGGTCTGTGCAATGGACAGACCGAGCCCGGTGCCCTCGGGACGCCCCGTGACCATGGGATAGAAAATGCGTTCCTGCAGGTCCGGCGGAATGCCGGGCCCGTTGTCGATGAGATCCACCCGCACCACCAGGCGGTGCGGCGTGTCGGCAATGGTGAACTGGCGCTGTGTACGCGTGCGCAGGGTGATCTGGCCGCTGTCCCCCAGGGACTGCAGGGCGTTGCGCAGGATGTTCAGTGTCGCCTGGATCAGCTGGTTGGGTTCGGCAATCAGCGGCGGGATGCTCGGGTCGTAGTCCCGCCGGATGGTGATCCCGGGGGGCGCCTCCGCGGCCACCAGCTGCCGGACCCGCTCCAGGACTTCGTGGATGTTGGTCTCGCGGCGCTGCGGCCGGCTGTTCGGGCCCAGAAGCCCGTTGACCAGCGTACGCAGCCGGTCGGCCTCGCCGATGATGATCTGCGTGTACTCCCTGAGATCCGAATCGCCCAGTTCCCGCTCCAGCAGCTGGGCGGCGCCGCGCAACCCCCCCAGGGGATTCTTGATCTCGTGGGCAAGGCCGCGCAGGAGATGGCGCGTGGCCTGGTTCTGGTTGATCAGATTCTGTTCTCGGGTAATACGCAGCCGCCGGTTGAGATCACTGATCTCCAGCAGCACTTCGCTCTGGCTCAAGGGCGTCACCGTGAGATCCACTGTCACACGGCGGTCCAGACCGACTTCCAGCACCATTTCCCGGCTGGTATAGGGCTCACCCGTGCGCACGGCCTGGATGACCGCATCCTCCAGGGTAATGGCACACGGAGCGGCGTTGGCGGGCAGGCGATGCCCCGTGACCTGTCGCGCGCTGAGACCGAACATCACCTCGGCAGCGCTGTTGATATAGCGGATGCGGCCACCGTCGTCGCAAAGCAGCACCGCGCTGGACATGTGGTCCAGTGCGCGCTCGGCGGGTGTCGGTTGCTCTTGCGGGCTCATGGTCTGTGTCCTAGCAAAAACCAAACCAGCGTTGCCGGACAACGACCACGAGGCGCCGCAAGGCCGTGACCGCCAGCGATGCCGGGGCGCCGGGGTGCTTCATTGACCGGGGAGGGTGAGAGGCAGCCGTGCACTTCGGGTGCACGCGCACCATGATGATGCCCTATTGTGGTGCAAAGGGGAACGGGCGTTCAGTTCCCGGGTAACGCTATGCCGCCCGGGTTGGGGCCGGCGCCCTGCTGGCGCCCGGGCATCAATCGTGAGGCCTGGTGCATGTAAAAGGTCACCGGCTCCGATTCGGCAAGGGTATCGCCTGCACCATCGACGACCCGCGCCTGCAACCGGTGCTCGCCCCGATGCACCTCGGTGAGGCGCTGGCTGGTGGAGCGGGCAGGCGCACCCCGCGGCTCGCCATCAAGGACGAACTGCACCGCGTGGCCCTCCCGGAGATTCGGCTCCAGGGCGACCCTGGCGTCCACGTGGCCCTGATTGTCCCGCACCGTGCCCTGGTCTTCCGGCTGGATGATGCGGACCTGCGCATAGGCGGACGTGTCCTGCTGGTCGTCCGCCGCGGGGGCAGCACGGCGCTGCTGACGCGACGGTGCGCGGGACTCGTAGGTCGACCGCGGCTCCACGGATTCCAGGCGTTCGGCACCTTCCCGCGGCTCGTCGGTGTAAGTGACGTTGCCGTCTTCGTCCACGTGCTTGTAGACGTCCGCCAGCGTTGCCGCCGGAGCGAGGCAGATCAGCAGAAGCAGTACACGGATGATCATGCCGTGAATTTAGCACAGGACGCCGGTGAACGGGGGAGAAGGCCGGGAGGGAGCGGTTCGACATTCCGGGGAGAAAAAAACCCCGGCCGGGGCCGGGGTTTCGGTTGCCGCGTGGGCAGGCCTGCTCAGACGCTGTAGTACAGGTCGAACTCCATCGGGTGCGTGGTCATGCGCAGCTGCTGCACATCCTCGCCCTTGAGCTCGATGTAGGCGTCGATGGTGTCGTCGGTGAACACGCCACCCTGCTTGAGGAACTCGCGATCCTTGTCCAGGGCCTCCAGGGCTTCTTCCAGGGAGAAGGCGACCTTCGGGATCTCCGCCTCTTCCTCCGGCGGCAGGTCGTAGAGGTCCTTGTCCATGGCATCGCCGGGGTGGATCTTGTTCTGGACGCCGTCGAGGCCAGCCATCAGCATGGCGGCGAACGCCAGGTACGGGTTGGCCGTGGGGTCCGGGAAACGCACTTCGACGCGGCGGGCCTTGGGATTGGAAATCCACGGCACGCGGATGGACGCCGAGCGGTTACGGGCCGAGTAGGCCAGCAGCACAGGGGCCTCGAAGCCGGGGACCAGACGCTTGTAGCTGTTGGTGGAAGCATTGGCAAAGGCGTTGATGGCCTTGGCATGCTTGATGATGCCGCCAATGTAGTACAGCGCAGTCTCGCTCAGGCCACCGTACTGGTCACCGGTGAACTGATTGGTGCCGTCCTTCGCGAAGGACATGTGCACGTGCATGCCGCTGCCGTTGTCCCCCACCAGGGGCTTGGGCATGAACGTGGCGGTCTTGCCGTAGGCGGCAGCGACATTGTGCACGGCATACTTGAGCTTCTGTACCTCGTCGGCCTTCTTCACCAGGGTGTTGAACGCAACGCCGATCTCGCACTGGCCGGCGGTGGCCACCTCGTGGTGATGCACCTCCACCTTGAGTCCCATTTCTTCCATGGCCAGCACCATGGAGGTACGGATGTCATGCAGGCTGTCTACCGGCGGCACCGGGAAATAGCCGCCCTTGACCTTGGGGCGGTGCCCCATGTTGCCGTCGTCATACACGCGCTCGGAGTTCCAGCCGGCTTCTTCGGAGTCGATGCGGTAGAAGTTGCCGCTCATGGTGGCGCCCCAGCGGACGTCATCGAAGATGAAGAACTCGGGCTCCGGGCCGAAGAAGGCGGTATCGCCCAGGCCGGTGGACTGCAGGTAGGCTTCGGCGCGCTTGGCCACCGAGCGAGGATCACGCTCGTAGCCCTGCATGGTGTTGGGCTCGATGATGTCGCAGGTGATGTTCAGGGTCGGCTCATCGAAGAACGGATCCATGGTTGCCGTGGCCGGATCGGGCATGAGGATCATGTCCGACTCGTTGATGCCCTTCCAGCCCTGAATGCTGGAGCCGTCGAACATCTTGCCGTCTTCGAAGAAATCATCCTCCACCTCGGTGGCGGGGATGGTGACGTGCTGTTCCTTGCCCTTGGTATCGGTGAAACGCAGGTCGACGAACTTGATGTCCTCGTCCTGAATCATTTTGAGAACGTCAGCTGCGGTGCTTGACATGCCTACCTCCAGATCGGACTGCATTGTGCGTCAGTTGAAAATTCGACTCGCGGCTCTATGAAGCATGGACCGTGCCAGCACCACAATACAGCGAGTTACGGGCGTTTCTGGTGCAAGAACGCGTCAGGAAGCGCGGGAATGCACCACGGTAAAGCATGACCAGAGTCAAATGCACCATACAGGTGCATTCGTCATGGCGCATGGGAGCCGGCCAATCAGGTCGCCCCTCCGTTTCCCACCCGGATCCACGCGCTGATCGCGCCATCGGCATCACTGCTCTCTTCGATGGCCTCGAGGGTATGGCCATGGACGCGGCACCAGGCCGGAAGGTCTGCGTGGACACCCGGGTCGGTGGCCAGGACCTGGACGCAGCATCCCGGCGACAGGCCAGCGATGGCATCCTGCGTGCGAATGACCGGCATCGGGCAGAGCAGGCCACGGGCGTCGACCACCACCGGCTCAGGCAACGTACCACTCCCGGGGGACGTCGTCGGCGGCCATGGGAGTAACGGTCAGCTCCCGTTCCGGGCCGTTGCGCTCGGCGACTGCAACGCGGACCAGGTCGGCGTCGCGCCCCTGGCTGAAACGTGCCACCAGGCGTGCCGCGAGTTCCAGGTCGCCGTCGCGGGCTTCACCGTCCAGTAGCGCCAGGGGGCCGCCGTGGCTGGTCGGCACCAGGTGGGTGAATTGCTTGCGGTAGCCATGCATGAACCGGTTCTCCCCGTCCTCACGGGAGATGATGAGCTTGAAATGGGGCCGGGGGCGCAGGTGCCGCCCCATCTTCAGCAGCATGATGTCGTCGAGTTCGTAGCGACGCGCGCCCCGCGCCTGCCAGAGATCCTGGAGCTTGCGCGAGTAACTGGGATCGGTGAGGAAACAGCAGCCGCCGGCGGGCTGGGCGTAGTCCTCGAAGCCGAAGGACTCGGCCAGTTCCATCTGCGGCTTGCGCGAGCGCCCGCTCCAGTCGAACAGCTTGTCCCGGTTCACCCAGCCTTCCCGCTCCGGCAGCGTCGGCTCCAGCAGCTTGGCGCAAAGGGGTCGTAGCAGCCGCTCATGGGCACCGGATTCAGAGGCGATCACCGGCATGGTGCGCTTGAGCTGGGACTTGGGGCGCTGGCCGATCACTTCACCGGTAATGATGAAATCGAAGCCGTTGGCCTCCATCCACTCCCTGGCCTTGCCCACCATGAAGCCCTTGCAGTCGAGACAGGGATTCATGAACTGCCCGTAGCCGTGGCGCGGATTGATCACCACGTCCTTGTAGTCCTCCACCACATCGATGATGTGGAGCTTCATGTCCAGCTGCTCGGCGACCCACAGGGCGTTGTTCCGTTTCGGCCGCGCCTTGTCCTGGGCGCGCACGGCGTGGGTGTGACCCTCGACACAGAAGCCGGTGTAGAAGTTGAGGCCCTCCACATGGACGCCCTGCTCCTTCACCACGCGTGCGGCAAGCATGGAATCCAGGCCTCCGGAGATCAGCGCGACAGCGCGCGGTGTTCTACTCATGATGTCCCGTTCCGTTATCTCGCGTTGGTTCCGGTGGTACGGATAGCCGGACAGGGTAACACGCCCGCGGTTGGCGGGACCGCGTCGGCGCCTTCTCGGGCCGAAGATCGAACAGGTATACTCGCCTGCCCGGGCCAGCGCCCGGTTGAAGGCGCATGTGTGCACAACAAGCAACCAGGGGGCATTGTGGCTGAACACCAGCAGACACCGGCGCGGGCCGTGGACACGTTCCAGGGTCTGATCCAGGCATTGCAGGACTACTGGGCCAGCCAGGGCTGCGTGGTCATGCAGCCGCTGGACATGGAGGTGGGGGCGGGGACCTTTCACCCGGCAACCTGCCTGAGGGCCATCGGCCCGGAGCCGTGGAATGCCGCCTACGTGCAGCCATCCCGGCGCCCCACGGACGGACGGTACGGCGAGAACCCCAACCGCCTGCAGCATTACTACCAGTTCCAGGTGGTGATGAAACCCTCACCGCTGGAATTCCAGGAACTGTATCTGGGCTCCCTGCGCCACCTGGGCCTGGATCCGCTGGTGCACGACATCCGTTTCGTCGAGGACAACTGGGAATCACCCACCCTGGGGGCGTGGGGCCTGGGTTGGGAGGTGTGGTTGAACGGCATGGAGATCAGCCAGTTCACCTATTTCCAGCAGGTCGGCGGGCTGGACTGCCGCCCGGTGATGGGTGAGATCACCTACGGTCTGGAGCGCATCGCCATGTATCTGCAGTCCTGCGAGAGCGTCTTCGACCTGGTGTGGGCCCGTGGTCCTCAGGGGGTCGTGAGCTACGGCGATGTCTATCATCAGAACGAGGTGGAGCAGTCCGCCTACAACTTCGAGCACGCCGACGTGGAGGCGCACTTCCGCTGGTTCGAACAGTGCGAACGGGAGAGCCTGCGGCTGGTGGAGCTGGGACTGCCGCTGCCTGCGTACGAGCAGTGCCTCAAGGCCTCGCATACGTTCAATCTCCTGGACGCCCGCCACGCGATCTCGGTCACGGAGCGTCAACGCTACATCCTCCGCGTGCGCACCCTGGCCCGGGAGGTGGCCAAGCTCTACTACCAGCGCCGCGAGGAGCTCGGTTTCCCGCTGCTGCCGGCGACGGCGGAGGTGGCCCATGGCTGAATCCAGGGATCTGCTGATCGAGATCGGCACCGAAGAACTCCCGCCCACGGCCCTGCGGATGCTCCGGGACGCCTTCCACCGTGGAGTGGTGGGTGGGCTGGAGGCGGCTGGTATCGGTTTCGCGGCGAGTTCGGCGTACGCCACGCCACGGCGCCTGGCCATCGTGGTCGACAAACTGGCCGACCGCCAGCCCGATCAGACCATCGAACGCAAGGGGCCGGCCCTGAAAGCCGCCTATGACAGCGCTGGGCAACCCACAAAGGCCGCTGAGGGTTTCGCGCGCTCCTGCGGGGTGGACGTCGAGTCCCTGGAGACCATGGAGACCGACAAGGGCGCCTGGCTGGTCTATCGCGGCGAGCAACCCGGCGAGCTCACCACGACCCTGCTGCCGGGGATCATCCAGGCGGCCCTGGATGCGCTGCCGATCCCCAAGCGCATGCGCTGGGGCAGCAGCGACGTCGCTTTCGTGCGCCCGGTGCACTGGAGTGTTGTGCTGTTCGGCGATCAGGTGGTGGCGATTCCGATACTCGCCACCACCAGCGGGCGCACCACCCGGGGGCACCGGTTCCATGCACCGGACCTGATCGCGCTGGGGCATGCGGGCGAATACACGAAGCGCCTTGAGGATGAAGGCTACGTGATTGCCGACCTTGACCGCCGGCGGAGCACCATCGCCGAGGAGGGGCGCAGGCTTGCTACAGCCCTTGGTGGTGATCTGGTTGCGGACGATGACCTCCTCGACGAGGTCGCTGCACTGGTGGAGTGGCCCGTGGCCATGGTCGGCGGCTTCGACGATCGCTTCCTGGAGGTGCCCGCCGAGGCGTTGATCTCCAGCATGCAGGGCCATCAGAAGGTTCTCCCGGTACGCGGCGGCGATGGCGCCCTGCTGCCGCGGTTCGTCATGATCGCCAACCTCGAGAGCCGCGACCCGGACGAGGTGGTACGTGGCAACGAACGGGTGATCCGCCCGCGCCTGGCCGATGCAGAGTTCTTCTGGAACCAGGATCGCCGTCGCGCCCTGGCGGACCGGATCGAGGGGCTGAAGAGCATCGTCTTCCAGCAGCGGCTTGGCTCGCTGCATGACAAACAGCAGCGGGTGGCGACCCTGGCGCGGGTGGTGGCGGATCACGTCGGCGTCGAGGCCCACGCCGGGGAGCGGGCGGCGCTGCTGGCAAAGTGCGATCTGCTCACGGAGATGGTGGATGAGTTCCCGGAACTGCAGGGCGTCATGGGGCGGTATTACGCCCGGCATGACGGTGAGGATCCGGAGATTGCCGCCGCCATGGAGGAACAGTACCAGCCGCGCTTCGCTGGCGATGACACGCCGGCAAGCCCGGTGGGCCAGGTGCTTGCCATTGCCGACCGGGTCGACACCCTGGTGGGCATCTTCGCCATCGGCCAGGGGCCCACCGGCGACAAGGACCCCTTCGCCCTGCGCCGCGCGGCACTGGGCCTGATGCGTACGCTGATCGAACGGGACCGGTCGCTGCCACTGCGGCGGTTGTTCCGCGCGGCGTCGGCGGCGCTGCCCGAGGACGTCGCCCCCGCCGCCGACGTGGAGGCGGTGCTCGCGTTCTGCCTGGATCGGCTGAAGCGGTACTACCAGGAGCAGGGGATCGGCGCGGAAGTCTTCGATGCCGTGGCTGCCCTGGACCTGGATGATCCCCTGGACATCCACCATCGGCTGCAAGCCTGCGCCCGCTTCCTTGAACTGGATGCGGCGGAGAGTCTCGCGGCGGCGAACAAGCGGGTGCGCAACATCCTGCGCAAGAGCGACGAGCCCATCCCCGGGGAACCGGATCCGGCGCTCTTTGCCATGGCCGAGGAACGTGCCTTGGCCGACGCCATGGCACCACTGGTGAACGAAATCGAGGACCTGGCCGCGAGCGGTCAATACCGGCAGGCCCTGGAACGGCTGGCAACCCTGCGGGATGTGGTAGACCGTTTCTTTGACGGTGTCATGGTCATGGCCGAGGATACCGCCGTTCGCGCCAACCGGCTGGCCCTGCTGCAGCGGCTCGCCAGCCTCTTTACCCGGGTTGCGGATATCTCCCGGCTGCCCGCTGGCGGCGCATGAACCGGCCAACGGTCATTCTGGACCGGGACGGCGTCATCAACGCCGATTCGGACGCGTACATCAAGTCCGTGGAGGAATGGCGCCCGTTGCCCGGCAGTATCGACGCTATCGCCCGCCTGAGCCGCGCGGGTTGGCGAGTGCTGGTCTGCACCAATCAGTCTGGCGTCGGCCGCGGTCTGTTGTCCGAGACCACGCTGGCAAGCATCCACGACACCCTGTGCCGTCAGGTGGAGGAACAGGGTGGCCATATCGACGGCATTTTCCATTGTCCCCACCGACCGGAGGAGGGCTGCGACTGCCGCAAGCCCCGGCCCGGGTTGCTGCACCGGGCGGCGGAGCGGTTCAACCTCGAGTTGCGGGACCTTCCCGTGATCGGAGACAGTCAACGGGACCTGGATGCGGCACGCGCCGTTGGGGCGCTTCCCCTGCTGGTACGTACCGGCAACGGAGAAGCCACTGCCGCGCAACCGGCGCACGGGGCGACGGCCATCTATGCCGACCTGCCCACCGCCGCGGATGCGCTGTTGCAGGGAGTACACCCCACGGGCAAAGAAAGCGGGCAGTAGGCAGGGGCACCGACCATCGTGCACGACAAGTAGGAGGACCATTGATGGAGATCAAGCGCAAACCTCCGCTGCTGCAGCGATCCACGGGCGAGAAGCTGCGTGCCCTGCCGCGTTCGTTGGTCTGGGCACTGGGAGCGCTGGCGATCACGCTGCCCTACGGCACCATCGGGCTCGGTATCGCAGCGCTGCTGCCCTATGGACGGCGTTACTGGTTTTTCGTGAGCTGGAGCTACACCCTCCAGTGGTGGACGCGGATGGTCTGTGGCATCCGTTACGAGGTGGAAGGCGCAGAGAATGTCCCCGACACCCCCTGCATCGTGATGTGCAAGCACCAGTCAGCGTGGGAAACGCTGGCATTGCAGAACTGGTTCAATCCTCAGACCTGGGTACTCAAGCGCGAACTGCTGAAACTCCCGATGATCGGCTGGGCCCTGGGCATGCTGTCCCCCATTGGCATCGATCGCAGTGCCCGCAAGGAAGCCATGCAACAAATGCTGGAACAGGGCCAGGATCGGCTGGCTGAGGGCCGCTGGGTCATCGTGTTCCCGGAAGGCACGCGGATTCCCGCCGGGCGTAGCGGAATTTACCGTCGTGGCGGGGCGGTGCTTGCATGGGAGACCGGGACACCGGTGGTTCCTGTTGCGCACAACGCGGGCGAGTTCTGGCCCAGGAACTCATTCCTGAAGTACCCGGGTGTCGTCCGGGTACGAATTGGTCAACCGATGGTGGCGGACGAGGCGACCCCCGAAGAGTTTCTGGAGCGCGTGCGACAGTGGATCGAGTCCAACACCCGGGAGATCAGCCAGGTCTACGAGGCGCCGGAGCCGGATAGGATAAAAGAGGAAAGGACGTAAGCCCTGGAGGTGTGTTCCACGTGGAACACACCTCCAGGGCTTACGTCCTTTCCTCTTTTATCCTATCCGGCTCCGGCGCCT
>SKYZ01000288.1 GCA_007127625.1 Aquisalimonas sp.
CGGTCGGCATCGAAGCTGCCCACCGCCAGCACACCGGTGACGTCGTGATTGTCGCTGATGGGCACCACTGCCGCCGAGCCCAGCCGGCTGCTGGCATCACCGAACAGGGTCCGGGCCTGCTCGGGGCCGAGGTGTCCGAGCCGCGGCTGCGCCGAGGCGAGCTGCTCGGCGAAGATCTCCCGGCCGGCGGCGTCCAGGCTGTCTTGGTGGTCGACACTGACTTGCTCCGGGAGCAGGGCGATGGCCACCAGGTCGGACTGGAGCTGATGGCGCAGACCGTCCTTGAGGCTCTGGAGGAGGCTGTCTAGGTCCTGGCTGTCCATGAGCTCCAGGGTCAGCCGGTGCAGCTGGTCGGCGAGACGGTCGTTGTCCCGGGCCACCTGCAGCAGTTCGTCCAGACGGCCCTTGATCTTGCGGTTCTCGTCCCGCAGGCGGTCCACCTGGTAGGTGATCAGCGACGTGGCGTCGCCGCACTCGTGGGGGACGCGCAAGCGGACGGTGAGCTCCGGGTGCCGGGTGAAGAAGTCCGGGTTCTGCTCCAGGTAGGCCGCAATGGCCTCTTCCGGGAGCTGTTCGTCAACTCCCGCGCTGTTCTGGCTGGTCATCGCCATCCTCCCGTGAGGCGCCCGCGATGGTGTTGTTGTGGTCCGGCGGCTGGTGACATCGCTGGCGGTGCGCGCCGGTTGCAACCGATGAGCGTCAGTCTATCGGACCTGGCCGGAGCCGTCATCGTCCGGTGACAGGTTGATGTGCCCATGGAAGACGGTGGTGGCCGGGCCGGTCATCCACACCGGCGACGCTTCGCCGGCCCAGTCGATCACCAGACGGCCGCCGGTGAGATCCACCTGCACGGTCCCGTCCAGCAGGCCCTGTACGTGCCCTGCCACCACAGCGGCACAGGCGCCGGTGCCGCAGGCCAGAGTCTCGCCGGCGCCGCGCTCGAACACCCGCAGCCGGATGTGGCCACGGTCGATCACTTCCATGAAGCCGGCGTTCACCCGGGCCGGGAACGCGGCATGGTGCTCGATGGCGGGGCCCAGCCGATCCACCGGGGCGGTGTCAACGCTGTCTACCTGGAGCACGGCATGGGGGTTGCCCATGGAGACAGCGCCGATGGTGAGTTCCCGGTCGGCCACTTCCAGGGGATAGGACGGGGCGCGTTGCCCGGCCCGGAAGGGGATTGCTTCCGGCTCCAGCCGCGGCGGCCCCATGTTCACGGTAATGCGCCCGTCGGGTTCCACGGAAACTTCCGTGGGCCCGCCCAGGGTCTGGATGCGCAGATGGGTCCGGGTCGTCAGTCCCTGATCCAGCAGGAAGCGTGCGAGGCAGCGCACACCGTTGCCGCACTGCTCCACTTCCGAGCCGTCGCCGTTGAAAATGCGGTAGCGGAAGTCCATGCTTGCCTCCGTGGCGGGCTCGGCCAGCAGTACCTGGTCGCAGCCGATGCCGAACCGGCGGTCCGCCAGGTGGCGGATCATTGCCGTGTTCAGGTTCACGGACTGGCGGATGGCATCGATCACCACGAAGTCGTTGCCCAGGCCGTGCATCTTGGTGAACGCCAGGGTCATGGAGAGTCCTCCGGCAGGGTGCGTTCCGGGGCGAGCTGGTCCTCCACGGTCTCCCGCCGGCGCGCCAGGTGCACCCGGTCCCCGTCCACCAGCAGCTCCGGCGGCCGGCCGCGGGTGTTGTAGTTGGAACTCATGACGAAACCGTAGGCGCCGGCGGAGTGCACGGCCAGCAGGTCGCCCGGGGCCAGGGCCAGCGCCCGGTCCTTGCCCAGAAAATCCCCGGTCTCGCACACCGGGCCGACGATGTCCCACCAGTAGGTCGGCATATCAGTGCGCTCCTGCACCGGCACGATGGCCTGCCAGGCGGAATACAGGGCGGGGCGAAGGAGATCGTTCATGGCGGCGTCCACGATGGCGAAGTTCCGCGCTTCCGTGGGCTTGAGGTATTCGACCCGCGTGAGCAGCACGCCGGCGTTGGCGGCGATGGAGCGCCCCGGCTCCACCAGCACCCGCAGGCCGCGATGGCGCAGATGGGGCAGCAGGGCGCGGGCGTATTCCGCCGGCTCCGGCGGCGTTTCATCGTCGTAGCACACCCCCAGGCCGCCACCGATGTCGATGTGCTCCAGCGACACCCCGCTGTCCTCCAGCCGGTCCAGCAGTGCCAGGACCCGCTCCAGGGCGTCCTCGAAGGGCGAGGTGCGGGTGAGCTGGGAGCCGATGTGGAAGTCCACGCCGGTGAAGCGCAGGTGCCGGAACGCACTGTGGCGCCGGTACAGCGCCTCGGCGGAGGCGACATCAATGCCGAACTTGTTCTCGTGCAGCCCGGTGGAGATGTAGGGGTGGGTGCCGGCGTCCACGTCGGGGTTGACCCGCAGGGAGACCCGGGCCTCCCGACCCAGCTTTCCGGCCACGTGGTCGAGGCGCTCCAGCTCCGCTTCGGACTCGACGTTGAAGCAGCCCACGCCGGCGTTCAGGGCCTGGGCCATTTCATAGCGGCTCTTGCCGACGCCGGAGAACACCACCTTGGCGGGGTCGGCGCCCACGCGCAGGACCCGCTCCAGTTCGCCACCGGAGACGATGTCGAAGCCGGAACCCAGCCGTGCCAGGGTGTCCAGCACCGCGAGGTTACTGTTGGCCTTGACGGCGTAGCAGATCAGGTGGTCGACGCCTTCGAAGGCCTGGTCGTAGGCGCGCCAGTGCGCCTCCAGCGCTCCGCGGGAGTACACGTAAGCCGGCGTGCCGTGCTCGGCGGCAATATCGGCCAGGGGCACGTCCTCGGCGTGGAGGGTGCCGTCGCGGTAGCTGAACGGGGTCATGCGGTCTCCTTCTGCGGCACGCTCACGGGCGCCGGGTCGGCGCGGGCGTTGTCGTCCTCGTCTTCAGGCAGGTACAGGTCACCCTTCTGCCCGCACCCGGCCAGCAGCAGAGTCAAAAGCAGTATGGCGACGATGCGACACATGACGGCCCCTCCGACACGAAAACCCCCAAGTATACCGGTTGCAGCCACCCCCGCGCGACGCACACGTATATGTAGGAGCGACGCAAGTCGCGATTGAGCAGAGGCGGTTGGTCTCGACGTGCGGGTTCCTTGGATGACGCGGTCCGGGTGAGACCGTCAGGCTTCCCAAGTGTGTTGCCGGGGAGCTGGGCCGAGGGGTGCCCTGGTCCGGAGGCGGCAGACCCCGAGTGGCACAATCAGCCCGCACGGCGGTAGGATGCAGCGAACTTTGGTACCGGAACCGGACGGAGAGATGCATGAGCGAGGACGTGCTGGATTGTGTCGAGGCGGGCGCGCGGGAGAACGCCCAGGCCAGTGTCATCTGGCTGCACGGGCTGGGTGCCGACGGCCACGACTTCGAGCCCATCGTGCCGGAGCTGCGCCTGCCGGAGAGTCTGCCGGTGCGGTTCGTCTTTCCTCATGCGCCGGTGCGGCCGGTGACCCTGAACGGCGGCATGGCCATGCGGGCCTGGTACGACATCATCGCCCTGGGCGGCAACGCGCAGCAGGATGAGCCAGGGATACGCGAGTCCGAGCAGCACGTCCATGCACTGATCCGCCGCGAGAACGACCGCGGCATACCCAGCGGCCGTATCGTACTGGCCGGCTTCTCCCAGGGCGGAGCCATTGCCCTGCATACCGGCGTGCGGTATCCAGAGCCCCTGGCCGGGATCATGGGGCTGTCCACCTATCTGCCGTTGATCGACTCCGTCTCCTCTGAGCGCAGCAGCGCCAATTCCGACACACCCGTGTTCATGGCCCACGGCTCCGCCGACCCGGTGCTGCCCATGCAGATGGGGCAGAAGTCCCGGGAGTTCATGGAGCAGCTGGGCTATCGCGTGGAGTGGCACGACTATCCCATGGAGCACGCGGTGTGCCTGGAGGAGATCCGGGCCATCGGCGACTGGCTGCAGCGGGCGCTGGCGTAGGGTGGATCTTCAGATCCACCCTACAGCGGCTCGTCTCGGTGCATCTTGATGCACCGAGACGGCCTCGGATGACACCACCGTGGCCGGCCTGTGCCGGCAAAAGGTGCATCAAGATGCATCCTACGCCCGGTTGAGGCGCTCCCGTGCCTTGGCCACCTGCGCCCGGACCTGCCCCGGGGCGGTGCCGCCGATGTGGTTGCGGGCCGCCAGGGAGCCTTCCAGGGTGAGCACCTCGTAGACGTCGTCACCGATGGTGTCGGAGAAGCCCTGCAGGGTGGCCAGATCCATGTCGGCCAGGTCCACGCCGTTGTCCACCCCGTGGCGGACGGCGGCGCCGACGATGGCGTGGGCATCGCGGAAGGCCACGCCCTTGCGCACCAGGTAGTCGGCCAGGTCGGTGGCAGTGGAGAAGCCCTTCTTGGCCGCGGCGAACATGTTGTCCCGCTTGGGCTCCATGGCGGGCACCATGTCGGCGAAGGCGCGCAGGCAGTCCAGCACGGTGTCCACGGTGTCGAACAGCGGCTCCTTGTCCTCCTGGTTGTCCCGGTTGTAGGCCAGCGGCTGGGATTTCATCAGGGTGAGCAGGCCCACCAGGTGGCCGTTCACCCGCGCCGTCTTGCCGCGCACGA
>SKYZ01000168.1 GCA_007127625.1 Aquisalimonas sp.
AACGGGCGCTTGATACGCCGCCGTGGATTGCCTGTTGGGGGAAGGTGGACCTGAAGGTCCACCCTACAACCGCACCAGACCCGTGAACCCCATGAATGCCAGGGACATGATGCCGGCGGTGATGAGCGCAATGGCGGCGCCGCGGAAGGGCACCGGCACATCCGCCACCGCCAGGCGCTCCCGGAGGCCGGCAAACAGCACCAGCACCAGGGCGAAGCCGGCGGCGGCTCCAAAGCCGTACAGGGCGGAGGCGACGAAGCTGTGCTGCTGCTGGACGTTGAGCAGGGCGACGCCCAGCACCGCGCAGTTGGTGGTGATCAGCGGCAGGAAGATGCCCAGGACCTTGTGCAGCAGCGGGCTGGTGTAGCGCACCACCATCTCGGTGAATTGCACCACGGCGGCGATCACCAGGATGAAGGCGATGGTGCGCAGGTATTCCAGGCCCAACGGTCCCAGCACCAGGGTGTTGACCAGGTAGCTGACCACGGAAGACAGCGTGAGCACGAATCCGGTGGCCAGCGCCATGCCCAGCGCCGACTCCACCTTCCGCGACACCCCCATGAACGGGCACAGCCCCAGGAACTGGGTCAACACGAAGTTGTTGACCAGGACCGTGGCAACGAGTATTAGGGCGAGTTCGGTCATCAGGTGGATGCGGCTCCCACAACGATAAGCCGGGCGCTTGTTCGTGGCGTAGGGTGCATCTTGATGCACCGTGAAGGGGCCGGATAGACCACCTCGGCCGGCCTGTCTCGGGAAGGAGCATCAAGATGCACCCTAACGTCCGTTATTGCGCGGGCGTTATTTGATCCGCATGCCCGGTTTCGCGCCGGAATCCGGTTCCAGGATGAACAGCTCGTCGCCACCCGGCCCGGCGGCCAGGACCATCCCTTCGGAGACGCCGAAGCGCATCTTGCGCGGCTCCAGGTTTGCCACCATCACCGTGAGACGGCCGCGCAGGTCCTCGGGCGCGTAGGCCGAGCGCAGGCCGGCGAAGACGTTGCGGGTCTCGCCGCCCAGATCCAGGGTGAGCTGCAGCAGCTTGTCGGCGCCGTCCACCAGGGCGGCCTTCTCGATGCGGGCGACGCGCAGGTCCACCTGGCCGAAGGTGTTGATGTCCACCGGGTCGGCGATGGGGTGGTCCGCCAACGGTCCGCTCGCCGCCGCGGCATCCGCCTTCGGTGCCATGGTCGCCTTGGACTCCTCGATCACCGCGTCCACGTCGGCGCGTTCCACGCGCGTTGCCAGGGGCGTGAAGCGGTTGATGGTGTGGCCCAGCAGCGGTTTGCGGATGGACTGCCAGTCCTGGGGCTCCAGGTTCAGGAACGCCTCTGCCTCACCCGCGATCTTCGGTACCACGGGCTTGAGGTAGACCATGAGCACACGGAACAGGTTGAGCGTCTGGGTGCAGATGGCCTGCACCCGGGGTAGCGTCTCTTCCTGCTTGGCGAGCACCCAGGGCTGCTCCTCGTCGAAGTACTGGTTGGCCTGGTCCGCCAGGGCCATCACCTCGCGGATCACCCGGGAGAACTCCCGCTGCTCGTACAACTCGGCGATCTGCTCGCCGCGGGCGACGAACTCCCGGTACACCTCCGGCGCGGGCAGCTCTGCGGCCAGCTTGCCGTCGAAGCGTTTGCTGATGAAGCCGGCGCTGCGGCTGGCAATGTTCACCAGCTTGCCCACCAGGTCCGAGTTCACCCGCTGGGTGAAGTCGTCCAGGTTCAGGTCCAGGTCGTGGACGCTGCTGCCGAGCTTGGCGGACAGGTAATAGCGCAGGTACTCGGGGTTCAGGTGGTTGCGGTAGGTCTCCGCCATGATGAAAGTGCCGCGGGACTTGGACATCTTCGCCCCGTCGACGGTCATGAAGCCGTGGGCGCAGATCTTCGTCGGCTTGCGGAAGCCGGCACCGTGGAGCATGGCCGGCCAGAACAGGGCGTGGAAATAGACAATGTCCTTGCCGATGAAGTGGTAGAGCTCGGTGTCCGTGTCCGCATCCCACCAGGCGTCGAAGTCCTCGCCGTGGCGCTCGCACCAGTTGCGGAAGCTCGCCATGTAGCCGATGGGCGCATCCAGCCAGACGTAGAAGTACTTGTCCTCGGTGCCCGGGATCCGGAAGCCGAAATAGGGCGCGTCCCGGGAGATGTCCCACTCGCGCAGCCCCTCCTGGAACCACTCCTCCAGCTTGTTGGCCACCTCCGGCTGCACGTGGCCGCCGCGGGCCCACTCCTTGAGCATGTCCTCGAAGTCCTGCAGCCGGAAGAAGTAGTGCAGGGATTCGCGCTCTTCCGGCGTGGCACCGGAGATCACGGAGACGGGGTTCTTCAGGTCCGTGGGCGTGTACGTGGCGCCGCAGGACTCGCAGGAGTCCCCGTACTGGTCCGCCGCGCCGCAGCGCGGGCATTCGCCCTTGATGTAGCGATCCGGCAGGAACATGCCCTCTTTCGGGTCGTAGGCCTGCTTGATGGTGCGGCTGTCGATATGGCCGGCATCGCGGTTGCGCTCGTAGATCAGCTCCGAGAGCTCGCGGTTCTCCCGGGAGTGGGTGGTGTAGTAGTTGTCGAAATCGATGCCGAAGGCAGCGAAGTCTTCCTGGTGCTCCCGGCCGATGCGCTCGATGAGCTCCTCCGGCGTGATCCCCAGTTCCCGTGCCTTGAGCATGATCGGGGTGCCGTGGGCGTCGTCGGCGCAGACGTAGATGCAGCGGTTGCCCTGGAGCTTCTGGAAACGCACCCAGATGTCCGTCTGGATGTACTCCACCAGGTGACCCAGGTGGATCGGGCCGTTGGCGTAGGGCAGGGCACTGGTGACCAGGATCTTGCGTTGCATGGAACCTCGACTCGCTGCGCTGGCGGAAAGGGCCGATTATGCCAGATCGGCCTTCTACGGTGGCGGCTGTCGAACAGGCGGAGCATCCATAGCTGCCCGGCCGGGGCGTGGGCGCGTACAATGCGGGCCCCGATCCGTCGAAGGCCCGAGCCATGTCCAGCGAGTCGCACCATTTCGTCGCCACCTGCCCCGGCGGGCTGGAAGGGCTGCTGGCGGATGAACTCACCCGCCTCGGCGCCGCCGACGTCAGCCGCCAGCAGGGCGGTGTCGGCTTCAGTGGGCCGCTGGAACTGGCCTACCGCGCCTGCCTGTGGTCGCGGGTGGGCAACCGCATTCTCCTGCCCCTGGCCCGGTTCGCCGCCACTGACGCCGAGGCGCTGTATGCCGGTGCCCGCGAGCTGGACTGGACCGCCGTCATGCAGCCTGGGGTGACCATTGCCGTGCGCTTCGGCGGCATCCGCCCCGCCGTCGGACATACCCATTACGGCAGCCTCAAGGTCAAGGACGCGCTGGTGGACAGCATGCGCGCGGCCACCGGCGAACGCCCGGATGTGGACGTAGAGCACGCCGACCTACGCGTGCATGTCTACCAGGTGGGCGAGGCGGTGACGTTGTCCCTGGATCTCTCCGGCGAGAGCCTGCATCGCCGCGGCTACCGGCGCCCCGGCGGGCTGGCACCGCTCAAGGAGAACCTGGCGGCGGCCATGCTGCTGCGCGCGGGCTGGCCGGAGATCGCGGCGGCCGGCGGCCCGCTGGTGGATCCTTTCTGCGGTTCCGGGACGCTGCTGGTGGAGGGAGCGCTGATGGCCGGCGATGTGGCGCCGGGGTTACTGCGGACCCACTGGGGATTCCTCGGCTGGCAGGGCCATGATGATGCCTGCTGGAAGGGTCTGGTGGACGAAGCCCTGGAGCGGCGCGAGCAGGGGCTCCAGGCGGTGCCGCCCGTGATCGGCTATGACCACGATGCCCAGGCGGTGCGCGCCGCACTGCAGACCGTGGCCGATGCGGACCTCACCGGCACGATCCATGTCGAGCGGCGTGAACTGGCACGGCTGCAGGCGCCGGCGAAGGCGAGTGCCCCCGGGCTGGTGATCACCAATCCCCCCTACGGCGAACGCCTGGGCAGCGACGCCAGTCTGGTGCCGCTCTACGCACGACTCGGCGAACTGCTGCGGCGGGAGTTCCCCGGCTGGACCGCCATGGTGCTTAATGGTGCCGGCGCTGAACTGGGGCTGCGGCCTGATCGTCGATGGAGCGTGCGCAACGGGCCCATCCAGTGCAGCTTGGAGCGCTTCGTGCTCGGGGAAAAAGGTCCCACTGCCGCTGGAACGGCCGACGGCGAGGAAGAGGCAGCCGCATCACTGGTCAACCGCGTACGCAAGAACCGGCGTCGGCTCAAGGGCTGGCTCAAGCGCACCGGCGTGAGCTGCTATCGGCTCTACGATGCGGATATCCCCGAATACGCGCTGGCGGTGGATCGCTACCAGACCCTGGAGGCGGGGCCCTGGCTGCACGTGCAGGAGTACGCGGCGCCGAAGTCCGTGGATGCCCGGGACGCCGGCCGGCGCCTGCGGCAGGCCCTGGGGGGCCTGCCGGCCGCGGCGGAGGTGGCGCCGGAGCAGGTGGCGCTGAAGGTGCGTCAGCGCCAGAAGGGCAAGGCCCAGTACCAGCGCCAGGGCCAGGAGGGACGCTACTATACCGTCGACGAGGGCGGCGCGCGGCTGCTGGTGAATTTCACCGACTACCTGGACTCCGGCCTGTTCCTGGATCACCGCCCGGTGCGGGGGTGGATCGGCGCCAACGTCGCGGGGCGCTCGTTTCTCAACCTGTTCGCCTATACCGGCGCCGCCACGGTGCATGCGGCCCGCGGCGGTGCCAGCCGCACTACCAGCGTCGATCTGTCAAAGACGTACCTGGACTGGGCGCGGCGCAACCTGGAGGCCAACGGCCAGCAAGCGGGCAACGTGCACCGGCTGGTGCATGCGGACTGCCTGGAGTGGCTTCGCGAGAACGCGGAGGCCAGGCGTGATCCCGGCTACGACGTAATTCTGCTGGACCCACCCAGCTTCTCCAACTCGACACGCATGAAGGCGACCCTGGACGTGCAGCGGGATCATGCGGCGCTTATCCATGCCGCCACGCGGTTGTTGAATGACGAGGGCGTACTGATCTTCTCAACCAATCTGCGCCGCTTCCATCTGGAGACAGACGCCCTCCGGGGGCTGCGCCTCGAAGACTGCACGGACTGGTCCATTCCGCCGGACTTCCAGCGCAACCACCGCATTCACCGCTGCTGGTTCATTCATCGCTGTTAATCGAGCTTGAGTCGGGCGTCGTCCAGGGAGAGTTCCGTGTCTTCCACGTAAACGGAAATCTGGGTCCCGCGGGTGGTGTTCTCCATGACCTGATAGTCGAGCTGCTCCAGGTCGCCGCTGATCACGTCACCCACGGCGAGGGCGTCCTCTTCCAGGACCCCGAGAATGGAATACTCCCCGTGTTCGGTCTTGACGGCCACCACGCCGTCGTCGGCATTGATCAGCGCCACTGTTCCTTGCATCGGGGGGTCTCCTCGTCATGCCCGCGGTGTGGGCGTCTGGCCGGATACGTGGTCCGGCGCGTTGTCGTCGTTGTCCCGGGCCACAGGACACGAAGTTCTACCTTACGGTCCCGGGCATGCCAGGTCCAGCGACAGGCAGCGGGCGCGGGACGGCTTACCCATGATCGTCCCGCTGACGTTCCCGCCAGCGCGCCAGGATGCGTTCGCACTGCGCCTCCCAGCGGTCCATGGCATCTTCCCAGAGTTCGAAAACGCAGGGATCGCAGCCGCTGTTGCAGCATTCCGAAGGGTCTGGCGGTTGCGGCCTGGGTGGCAGCTTGGGGCCGTCTTCCGGGGTATGTTCACTCATGCGTTGGCTCCCGAATTCTCCCGGGGGTACAATCCGCCATTTGCTCCGGGGGTTGGGAATGTCCGTCAAATCAGACAAGTGGATCCGGCGCATGGCCCAGGAGGGCATGATCGAGCCGTTTGAGCCGGGCCAGGTGCGCGAATTGCCGGACAAGGGCAAGATCATCTCCTACGGGACATCCAGCTACGGCTACGACGTGCGCTGCGCCGACGAGTTCAAGATTTTCCATAATATCAACTCCGCCATTGTCGATCCCAAGCACTTCGACGAGAGCAGCTTCGTGGACGTGCAGTCGGACGTGTGTATCATCCCGCCCAATTCCTTCGCGCTGGCGCGCACGGTGGAGTACTTCCGCATTCCCCGCTCGGTGCTCACCATCTGCCTGGGCAAATCCACCTATGCCCGCTGCGGCATCATCGTTAACGTCACCCCGCTGGAGCCGGAGTGGGAGGGCCACGTGACGCTGGAGTTCTCCAATACCACGCCGTTGCCGGCGCGCATCTACGCCAACGAGGGCGTGGCCCAGATGCTGTTCCTGGAGTCCGACGAGATCTGCGAGGTCTCCTACAAGGACCGTGGCGGCAAGTACATGGGCCAGAGCGGCGTCACGCTGCCCCGGTCCTGAGCCCGTTCCCCGGTATCAAAGCCGGATGATGTCCTCGCGCATGGCGGCCAGTTTCGCCAGCAGGCGGTTCTGGGTTGACACCGGCACGTGCTGGTGTTCCATGACCTCGATGAGGTTCTCTACCAGCGCATTGAAGTCCGCTTCGGTGATGTCCCGGCCGCCTGCACTGGACGATTGTCCAGCACGACAATGGCGGCGGCCTTGCCCTTGGCGTCCGCTCTTTCCAGTAGTCGGGGGAAGGGAAACCGGGCGTCCCGTGCGCCCTCGGCATCGGCGATCATGTCTCCGTCCACGGAGGCAACCATGGCGGCATCGGCACCGATGCGGCCGCCGTGGTTGCGCAGGGCGGAGGCGATGGTCGTCGCCTCGCCGGAGGCCACGGCTTCCCGGAAGCCGAAGTCATCGGCCAGCAGTTCGGCATTGTCCAGGAGCTGTTCCTGCCGAGCCGCCAGGAGGGACTGGAATACCCGGCCACCCACTGCCAGTTCCTCGCGCGCCTGGTCCTTGGAGAAGGAAAACACATGGTGGCGGACCTGATCGTTGTTGGGGAAGCGAACCGAGGCGCCGCGCTGAATGGCCTGTGCATGGGGCAGGAATTGCTGGTCGCGCTGGTCGACCTCGCCCTGCGGGCGCGGGTCGTCATCGGCGCGACTGCTCAATCCAGGGGACTCGATATAGGCGACGGCATCGCCGAGCGGTTCTCCGTCAGAGCCGTTGACTGAAAGTGTGAGGCTGCCTGCCTGCAACGGCTGCAGGGCGATGAGAGCGGTCATGACTAGAGCCGCGAGCGCGAGACGGCTAGGGACAGGCGTCATGCGTCGCTCCTTTCGAGAACCGAGTAGTGCGCACACGCTATCACGGCGTCATGGAGGCTCCCACGGCGCCTGACGGGCGATGTGATGGACTCCTCAGAAGCCGCCGCGCAGGGTGAGGAACGGTCCGTCCTGGCGGGGGGCGCCGGCCATGCGACCCAGATCCATCCAGCCGGCGCCGAGCTGTACCTCCGGCGTCACGGCGTAGCTGACGTAGGCAGCCCACCACGGGTCTCCGGGGTCATCCGCCAGGTAATCCGGCTGCTGACGGTATTCACCGGCGAGGTGAACAGCCCGGGTGAGTGCCGCGTGGATTCCGCCCTCCAGTTGCACGGCGCGGCTGTCGCCGTCGGCGCCACCGAACCCGAACAGCCCGCCGGCATTGGCGCGGGTCCAGCGGGCGCTGGCGTGGAGACGCACGGCGCGCTTGTCGCCAAGCCGGTAGCCCGCACCCACCGTGGCCAGGGCGTCCCAGTCATCGCGCCGCCGGGGTTCCGCCGCGCCCAGGCTGTCTTCCAGACCAAAATTGCTCTGGCGGCGATAGCTGACGCCGAGGCTGGCCGCCGGTGCCAGCGGCCGGCGGGCGGAGCCCAGCAGCCGCACCCTGGCGCCGAAGACGTTCTGGCGTACATCGTCGCTGCTGCCCACGCCGAGATTGGGCTGCGATGCGGTGAGTTCCCAGCGGTCGTTCACCACCAGGCCGGCGCCGACGGAGGTGAACTGGAAATCCCGCAGGCGGGCGTGGGTGATGAATGCGCGGCCGCCGAGGCCGTCGGCGGGGCCGTTCAGGCCCGGCGCCGGGGTCAGCACGCCGCCGGTGCCACCGTCCACCGGGGCGGGCAGTCCGCCGCGGAACGGCTGTGCCGCCAGTGTGTCTGCGGCGATGAACAACAGCAGACCCAGAAAGATGCGTTTTCGGACCATGCGGAACACCCCGTGGTCGTTATCACCCTTGCCGCACCGGCGGCGGGACTATGCCGGCAGCGGCGCGTCCGGCGCGATTCGTACCGGCGCCTCCAGCGGACGGCCGTCCAGCACGGCGGTGTCGCCGTCCAGGCGCAGGCGCCCCTCGGCGAACCAGCGGACCGTCAGCGGGTAGACGCGATGTTCCTGCTGCTGTACGCGGGCCGCAAGCCGCTCCTCGGTGTCGTCCGGATGCACCGGGACCACGCCCTGGGCAATCAGCGGCCCGGCATCCAGCGCCGGTGTGACGAAGTGCACGCTGCAGCCGTGCCGTTCATGACCGGCCTCCAGGGCCCGCCGGTGCGTGTGCAGACCGCGGAACGCCGGCAGCAGGGACGGGTGGATGTTGAGCATCCGGCCGCGGAAGTGCTCCACCAGCCCGTCGGTGAGGATGCGCATGAAGCCGGCCAGGACCACCAGTCGGGGCCCGTGGGCGTCGATGCGCTGCTGGAGGCTGGCGTCGTAGCTCTCGCGGTCGGGGAACTCGCGGTGATCCAGGGTTTCGGTGGTGATTCCGGCCGCCCGTGCGCGCTCCAGGCCATAGGCGTCGCCGCGATTGCTGATTACCGCGCGGATGACGATGGGCAGTTTACCGGCCCGTTGGCCGTCGATCAGTGCCTGCAGGTTGCTGCCGCTGCCGGAGACCAGAACCACCACCGGCAGCGGGACTGCCGTCATGCCCCCTCCTGGAACCTTACGCGGGGGTCGCCGGCCTGTTCCACGTGGCCAAGGTGCCAGGCGGTCTCGCCGACGTCGCGCAGGGTTGCCAGGGCCGTGTCCAGTTCCGCCGCGGGCACGCAGATCACCATGCCAACGCCGCAGTTGAAGGTGCGCAGCATTTCGCTGGTGGCGACGTTGCCCTGCTGCTGCAGCCAGGTAAACACCGGCGGCCAGGTCCAGCTGGCAGGGTCGATGACCGCACCGTAGTGATCCGGCAGCGTGCGCGGCAGATTCTCCGGCAGACCGCCGCCGGTGATGTGCGCCATGGCGCGCACCTGCACCTGCTGGCGCAGTGCCGTCAGGCTGCGGGCGTAGATGCGCGTCGGTGCCATCAGTGCGGATCCCAGTGTGCCGCCGTCCAGTTCCTCATCCAGGCGGGCGCCGCTGTGCTCGATGATCCTGCGGATCAGCGAGTAGCCGTTGGAGTGGGGGCCGCTGCTGCCCAGGGCAATGAGCGCGTCCCCCTCGGCCACCCGACTGCCATCAATGATCTCGGCACGCTCCACGGCGCCGACGCAGAACCCTGCCAGATCGTAGTGGCCCTCGGCGTACATGCCGGGCATTTCGGCGGTTTCGCCGCCGATCAGGGCGGCGCCGGCGTCCTCGCACCCACGGGCGATGCCCTCGACCACGGCGGCGGCCACGTCCACGTCCAGCCGACCGGTGGCGTAGTAGTCCAGGAAGAACAGCGGTTCGGCGCCGCAGACAATGATGTCGTTGACGCACATGGCCACCAGGTCCACACCGATGCCGTCATGGCGCCCGGTCTCGATGGCCAGCTTGAGTTTGGTGCCGACACCGTCGGTGCCGGATACCAGCACCGGCTCGCGGTAGCGGTCCACCGGCAGGGCGAACAGGCCACCGAATCCTCCCAGGCCGCCGAGCACCTCGGGGCGTTGGGTGCGGGCCACCGCCGGGCGGATGCGGTCGACGAGGCTGTTGCCGGCGTCGATGTCCACGCCGGCGTCGCGATAGGTGAGGCCGTCGCCGGATGGCGTCGTGTCGGAAGCCAAGGCGTTTTCTCCTAGCATTGGGCGGTGATTCCGGTCAGGCGCGTATGGTAGCCGATCGGCTGGCGCTGAGCATCCGGCATGACCGGCGTGGTATGGTCTTGGTGAACCGGTGGCGCTCCCCAACTGCGAGGAATTCATGGGAAAACGGTTGTTGTGTCTGCTTCTGCTGTGCCTGTTCCCGGCTCTGGGGCACGGCGCCAGCAGCATGTTCGACGCCCGCGTGGCAGTGGATAGCCAGGCCACTGACGAGCGGCGTGATGCCACCCGGGAAGGATTGCGCGGGATTCTGGTCCGGCTGACCGGGCTGGAGGTGCCTGAACAGCACCCCGAGCTTTCATCCCTGCTCGGAGACTCCGGGCGGTTCGTGCAGCAGTACGGTTTCGACGATACCGATGACGGCCTGGAGCTGGTGGTGCGTTTCGACGGTCCGGCGATCCAGAGCCGGCTGGTGGAGGTGGAAGTCCCGATCTGGTCGGTGGATGCGCGCCCGCGCACCGTTGCCTGGGTGGCCGTGGACCGTGGAGGCGACCGGCGGATCCTCGGTGGCGATGAAAGTACGGACTTGCAGGACGCCCTGCGTCGGGCCGCGCAGAGCGCCGGCTTGCCGTTGCTGTTTCCGCTGATGGATCTGGAAGATCAGCGAGCGGTGAGTTCTTCGGACATCTGGGGAGGTTTCCGTGAGCCGATTCTCGAGGCCGCGGAGCGCTATGATGCCGAGGCCGTGCTGGTCGGTCGGGTCTCCCGTCGCGGTGATGGCTGGCGCACCCGGTGGTCCATGTTCTGGGATGGCGATTCCCACGACTGGACCGTGGAGGCACCCGAGCTCGAGGCCGGTCTGGCCGATGCCGTGAGCCAGGGCGTGACCCAGCTGGCCAGCCTGTACGCACGGGTCCCCGATCCGGATGCGGTGGGGAGCTTCACCCTGCGTGTTCGGGACATTAACGATCTCCGCGGCTACGGCGACGTGACGCGGTACCTGCGCGGGTTGCGCGACGTGGAAACCGTTGAACCGGTGCGGATCGGAGAGCGGGAAGTCGACTTCCGTATGCGAGTCCAGGGATTGACTGACCGGACGTTGGAGCACCTGCGCAGCGGCCGCCCGCTCACGGAGGTGGAAGATGCCTCCGGGGATGATAACGGCGACGATGATGCCCTGCGCCCCGATTACCTGTTCCGGTTCGGGGGCTGAAGGCCACCCGCACCGCCGATGGAGGCGGTGCGGGTGTGACCGGACGGGTTACCAGCTGTACCCGGCAGTAAGCACGTACGCCGTGTCGATGCGCCGATTGTCCCCGGGGGGCTGGTTCTCGTAGTCCACGTTCACCTGGAATGTCCCCGTCATGCCGATGACGAAGGGGAAGCGAACGCCGGTGCGGCTGTTGATGACCACATCGTCGGTGTCTTCCAGATTGACCAGGCCAGTCTGGCTGTGGAACAGGCGAATACCGTTGCCGGCGAAGCGTTCCTCGTAATCGATGCCCCAGCGGCCGGCCGGGTTGGACTCGTTCTCCGCCACGTAGCGATCCTCGTTGACATAGCTCACGCCAAGCTCCGCGGAGAGGTTCCGCGTCGGGAACTCGAAGAACTGGAAGCCGAGGCCGACACCCACCGACGAGCGCAGGCGCAGGTCGCGGAAGCGGTCACGGGCGAGGGACACGTTGCTGTTCAGGTAGAACCGATCCGAGACGAAATGATCGTAGCGCGCGGAACCGGAAGCATTGTCCACGGTTTCCTCTCCGCCTTCCTCGGAACGGTTGAAGTCGGCGGCGAAGCGGATGCGGTTGACGTCGGTGCGGACCGTCGCGTCGGCGGTACCGCTGTAAGTCTGGCTGCGGGTATTACCGTCAGTGATACGGGCGCCGAGGCTGATGTTGCCGGTGGTTCTTACCGGCTCACGCACTGGCGTATCCGGCCCCGTGCCGCGCCGGATCGCCGTCACCGGGAACGTGACGGGATCGGTGAACTGCTCGCTGTCCAGCCGGATCTCGCCATCGTCGCCCTCCACGGCCCGGCCTCTGACCTCGGTGCCGTCTTCCATCAGAACCTGAATGATGTCGTCGGTTCGTAACTGGGCCACCAGATTCAGGGGATAGGAAAGGGTCTGGTCGGTATTCTCCGGCCTGAAGCTTACGGTACCGCCGTCGATCTCCACGAACTTCCCGGTGATACGGTCGCCGTTCTGCAGGATGAGGGTGTCGGCCAGGGCCCCTTGGGCCCACAGTGCGGTGATCAGGGAAGCACTCAGGACGATATTTCGCATACGCAAGGAGCGACTCCTTATGGCAGGTGTGAGTGTGGGGCCCACCGCCTTGTGGGCGTGATCCGTTACGGAGGCTACACAAAACCCGTACGCTATTGCCAGCGCGAGTGTCTGTCTCGCGCCTTGGCGGTGGCCGGCGTACAATGGCGGTCACGATCGCCGGGCCAAGCGTCCCGGCGTGCTGCGCCAGGTTTCGGGAGATTCGCGTGGGAACGTCATCGCCATCGTTGCCGATCCAGCTGCCGCTGGGCATTCGCTGGGATGACACTGCCAGCCTGGAGAGTTTTTACGCCGGTGACAACCGTCAGGCCGTCGCCGGCGTCGAGCGCCTGCTGGCGGACGCGGAGACGTCCGTCTATCTGCACGGACCCCCGGGCACCGGCAAGAGCCATCTGTTGCAGGCGGCAGCCCGGGCATGCAGTCAACAGGATGTGCCTGCGGCATATCTGCCCCTGGGGGGCGATCTTGGAGGTGGTGCCGGCCTTCTGGATGGCATGGAGCAGGTCGGCCTGGTGGCGCTGGATGATGTCCATGCGGTGGCCGGTGATCCTCGCTGGGAAACAGCACTGTTCCACGCCTTCAATCGCATGCGGGATGCCGGCACACGACTGCTTGTCGCCGCCGCGGATCGTCCCGAGGCCATCGGTCTGCAACTCCCCGACCTGCTGTCCCGTCTGCAGTGGGGGCTGATGGAACGCCTGCATCCCATGGACGACGATCAACGTCTTGCGGCCCTGCGTCACCGCGCGCGACTCCGCGGACTGGATTTGCCCGCCGACGCCGGCCAGTATCTGATCCGGCGGCAGCCCCGGGATATGCGCTCTCTGTTCGGGCTGCTGGAGGCTCTGGACCGCGCAGCGCTGGCCGAGCAGCGCCGGCTGACGGTGCCGTTCATCCGTAAGGTGCTGGGGAAACGCTGATCGGCCGAAGGCCCGCGCATGGTCCGCCAGCGTATACCTGGGGGCGGACGGGCAGTCTCGCTGGGGCATGGCGTCCGTGGTGACGGGTTCAGTCCTGGTCCCGGGTCAGTCGGACATAGAGAATGCAGCCCAGAAACAGCAGCAGGCTCAGCAGGATTTCCGCTCCGGCCAGCCAGCGGGTGACACCATCGGCATTGACGTAGGCTACGCCGTGGACGAAATACCCCATGGATAAAAGACTCGTCCAGGCGCAGGTGTAGCGCCGCCCGTGCAGAATGCCCCGCACCCCGGCCGCCAGCGGTCCCACGGCCAGTAGCAGCAGGGGTGCCACCAGTCCCGGATGCGCCGGGGGCGCCAGCCAGGTGGGCCAGCTCAGCAGCAGGATGATCAGGCCAAGGTGGGCGGCGATTGTCAGGCGGTGGGTCAGCCGCGCACCGGTCATCCCCGCCTCCCGTGTACCAGTGCTGCTGCGGTGACCGCCAGCCGTTGTCCCAGGGCACGGCAGAGCCGCTCCTCGTCCTCCGTGTGGGCGGCGTCGCCATCGCTGCCGGCGACATGACTGGGGCCGTACGGCGTGCCGCCGCTGCGGGTCCGGTGCAGCTCCGGCTCCGTATAGGGCAGCCCGGTGATCAGCATGCCGTGGTGAAGCAGGGGCATCATCATGGTCAGCAGTGTCGTCTCCTGGCCGCCGTGCAGCGAGCCGGTGGAGGTGAACGCTGCCCCCGGTTTGCCGGCTAGAGCCCCGCTGAGCCACTGGCCGGAGGTGCCGTCGAGGAAGTGCTTCAGCGGTGCGGCCATGTTGCCGAAGCGCGTCGGGCTCCCCAGGGCCAGGGCGTGGCATTCCTCCAACTCTTTGAGGGTGGCGTACGGTGGTCCGCTCTCCGGAACCGGTGGCGCGCTGGCCTCGGAGACCGGCGAGACCGCCGGCACCGTGCGCAGCATTGCTTCGGCGCCGGTGACGGTTTCCACGCCTCGGGCGATCTGTCCGGCCATGTGGGCGGTGGCGCCGTGGCGGCTGTAGTAGAGGATCAGGACGTGGACGGTGGTCATGGGCACATCCGTGAGTAGTCGCGTGGAGATGTCGAGTCGGGCATTGTACTCATCAGGCCCAGGCGATGTGAGGCTCCATGGGGTCCCGGTGTCGCCCTGGTTGCCTTGCCGGGGAAACCGCTGGCCCGGGCGGGACAACCGGCGCAGAATGACGGCCGCTGTCCCGGGGTGCCAGACTAGGGCGGAACGGGTCTTGGAGCCGATGCCTGGGAGGGGCGGCAGTGATCAGGAGCATGGGAGAACGCCTGCCGGACCGTGAGCAGTTGCTGCGCACCCTGCGGGACGGCGGCGCAGAGATCGTCGGTTTCCTGCGTCATGTGGTGCGGCGCTTCGTTCAGGACGGCTGTCTCGACAGTGCCGGTACGCTGGCGTACACGACGCTGCTGTCCATCGTGCCGCTGTTTGCCGTGGTGTTCTCCGTGATGACCGCGTTCCCGGTGTTCGAGCAGTTCAGCAGCGGGATTCAGGATTGGCTGTTCGACAACCTGGTCCCCGCCTCCGGCGAAGTGGTGCAGGACTACATTCAGCAATTCGCCAGCCGTGCGGCGGGACTGACCGTCGCGGGCCTGGTCGGCATCACCGCGGCGGCCATCCTCATGATGGGCGCCATCGACAAGGCCATGAACCGGATCTGGCGGGTGGGCAAGCGCCGCTCGGCAGTCCAGAGTTTCATGGTCTACTGGACGGTGATCACCGTGGGCCCGTTTCTGGTGGCGAGTTCCCTGGTGCTGTCATCCTACCTGGTGGCCCTGGCGGAATTTACCGACTTCACGGACGTCAGCGAGGTGCAACAGCGCCTGCTGGCCATCGCGCCGTTCGTCGGCGTGGTCCTTGCGTTCACGTTCATGTACGCCGCCGTACCCAATCGTCGTGTGCCGGTGCTGCATGCCCTGGCCGGAGCGGTGTTCGCGGCCGTGCTGTTCGAGGTCGCCAAGCGCGGATTCGCCGCCTTCGTCACCACGGTGCCCACCTACGAGGCCGTCTACGGGGCGCTGGCTGCACTGCCGATCTTCCTGATCTGGATCTATGTCTGCTGGGTGGTGGTGCTCCTGGGCGCCGAGTTCACCCAGGCCTTTGCCGGCTATCGCCAGGGTCGGACGGGATCGCTGTCCGATCCCCGCCTGGCGCTGGTCCTGGCGGTGCGCTTGATCGGCGATTTCTGGCGGGCGCAGCAGGATGGCCGCGGCCTGTCGCGGCAGGAGTTGCTGGATCTCGAGCCGGACGCCACCGAGGCCGCGGTTGGCGAGGCGCTGCAGGCACTGGAGACGACTCGCGTGATTCGTCGTACCGAGGAGGGCGGCTGGGTGTTGGCCCGGGATCCGTCCACTTATACGCTGCTGGATCTGTACCGCGGTTACCCGTTCGTGCTGGCGGATGTGCCCGCCCGCCTGCGCGACCGGGATGCCTGGAACCGGGCTTTGTCGCGCACACTGCGTGAGGCCATGGGGCGTGTCGAGGATATTCTCGATCGGCCGGTGCGGGAGCTGTTCGAGTTCGAGCGCGGGCGCGACGCGCCTGCTGCACCGCTGCCCGAACG
>SKYZ01000329.1 GCA_007127625.1 Aquisalimonas sp.
CAGGCCGCGCGCAGGATGCCTTGCCGGCCCTCATCGTTCGGCAGCGAGGCGGTCCAGCAATCGCCCGCCGATGTCCCAGCCGTTGGCGGCGTCGAGTTCCCGCACGCAGGTGGGGCTGGTGACGTTGATCTCGGTGAGGTAGTCGCCGATCACGTCCAGGCCGACGAAGCGCAGGCCGCGCTCCACCAGGGAGGGGCCGACCCGGGCGCAGATCCAGCGGTCCCGCTCGCTCAGGGCCACGCTCTCACCGCGGCCGCCGGCTGCCAGGTTGCCACGGGTTTCACCCGTGGCGGGAATGCGGGCAAGCGCTGCGTCCACCGGTTCGCCGTCGATCATCAGGATGCGTTTGTCGCCGTCGCGGATCTCGGGCAGATAACGCTGGGCCATGATGTACTGGCTTCCCTCCTCGGTGAGGGTGTCGATGATCACCGAGGTGTTCGGGTCGCCGTCGGCCACCACGAAGATCGAGCGTCCGCCCATGCCGTCCAGCGGTTTAAGCACCGCCTTGCCCTGCTCGGCGATGAACGCCCTCAGTCGCGGTGCGGCACTGTCCACCAGTGTGGGTGCGCAGCATTCCGCGAAATGGGCAGTGAACAGCTTTTCGTTGGCGTCCCGCAGCGCGGCGGGGCGGTTCACTACCATGGCGCCGGCCGCCTCTGCCCGCTCGAGCAGGTGCGTCGCGTAAGTGAATGCGGCATCCACGGGTGGATCCTTGCGCATGAGGATAATGCCCAGGTCCCCCAGTGCCACCGGTCGGCCGCCGTCGAGCTGGTACCAGTCGTCGTTGTCGTCGCGCACGGTGAGGTTACGGCTGTAGCCCTGGGCCACGCCGTCGCGCATGTACAGATCCCCGAGTTCGAAGTAGTGCAGCGTCCAGCCGCGTGCGCTGGCTGCCAGCAGCATGGCCAGGGTCGTGTCCTTCCAGGGCTTGATGTGCTCGATGGGGTCCATTACGACCCCGAGGTGAACGGGCATGGGAGTAAGCTCCGTTGCAGTGGTATGGTGTCGCGGCGAGACAGGGGTGCGATCTGTCCCGTCCTTGCGGCTGCCTGGGCGAATCATTCAGCGTTTGCCCAAGAGACAGTGTTCACAGTTTTGCTGTTGTCAGTCTGGTACGTTGCCTTCGTCGGAGTCACGTTGAATGCCGTGCGAACGCCCGTCTTCCGTCGTGTCGCGGGTATTCTGGCACACGCTGGGGACTTATGTTACATAGGGCACCACGGCTACGGAACGGACGCCGCTCGGGGCCGCTCTCGGCGGCTGGGTACAACGAGAGATAGTCGGGGGAGCCGGTGGATAGCGAAACCACACAGGAAGGACTCTCGGGCCTCAAGGTCATGGTCATTGACGACAGCAAGACCATCCGCCGGACGGCGGAGACCCTGCTGAAAAAAGAAGGCTGTGAGGTCATCACCGCCAATGATGGCTTCGAGGCCCTGGCCAAGATCGCCGACCTGAAGCCCAGCATCATTTTCGTCGACATCATGATGCCGAGGCTGGACGGCTACCAGACCTGCGCACTGATCAAGCATAACCAGATGTTCAAACACACGCCCGTGATCATGCTCTCCAGCAAGGACGGGCTGTTCGATCGTGCGCGCGGGCGCATCGTCGGCTCGCAGCAGTATCTGACCAAGCCGTTCACGCGCGACGAGCTCTTGGGCGCCATTAAGCGGCATCTCAATCAGGCGGCTTGAATTGCTCCGCTCTACGGTGTGAGGCAGTTCCGGGGAGACGCGGGGCCCGGCAGGCAGGTGTGTTCGGTGGTCCGGAAAAAATCAAGTGAAATGGGAGATTTCTGAATGACCCGGGTTCTGATTGTTGATGACTCGCCCACGGAGACATACGTGCTGCGTGAGATGCTCGAGAAGCACGATTACCAGGTGTCGGTCGCCGAGAACGGCGAGGACGGCATTCGCCTGGCCAAGGATGCTTCGCCGGATGTGATTCTCATGGACATCGTCATGCCCGGGGTCAACGGCTTTCAGGCGACGCGCAAGCTGACGAAGGATCCGGACACTGCCAACATTCCCATTGTGATCATCAGTACCAAGGATCAGGACACGGATCGCATCTGGGGCATGCGGCAGGGGGCCAAGGACTACATCAGCAAGCCGGTAACCGAGCAGGAACTGCTGGAGAAGATCCAGGGTGCCCTGAAGGGCTGAGACAGACCATGGTGGCCTCGCCTTTCGATCTGCTGGTTGAACTGGAACGGCTCGGCCGGGATTTCGCCGCCGATCTGCCGGCCCAGGAAGATCCCGGCGAAACCTGGGTCGGGGTGGGTTTCCGCCTTGGCGGGCAGCGCTTCGTGACGCCGATGACGGAGGTTGCAGAGCTTCTCAAGTACCCGGAACTCGCCCCGATTCCGCGCACCAAGGGCTGGGTCCGCGGCATGGCGAACGTGCGTGGAACCCTGCTTCCGATCATGGACCTGAACGGTTTTCTCGGTGATCACGCCTCCAGTCTCACGCGTCTGAGCCGCGTGCTGGTGGTCCCCATCGAGAACGCCTACACGGGGCTCCTGGTCGACGAAGTGTTTGGCATGCGCCACTTCCCCCGGGAGAGTCTCGGGGAACCGCCGGCACAGGTTGACGACCGCTATGCCCCGTTCGTCAGTGGCCGGGTCGAGCATGATGGCGAGCAGTGGCTGGTTTTCAGCATGCAGTCGCTGATCGATGATCCGCAGTTTCTTAGGGTGGCCAGCTGAGGCGGCGTTCACAGTCAATAACAGGCCGTCGATACGGGCACGGATTTCTTTGGAGGGACAGGAACCATGAAAGGTGCGCAGAACCTCGCACCCGCAGCCGGGATCGGCAAGGCCGTTACCGCACTCAGCGGGCTGATCATTATCGCCATCATTCTCATGGTCGTGAGCTTTGCCTACACGGCCTACCACGCCCGCTTCGACTCCGAGTACATCGAGCGCGCCGAGGCGGTTCGCGTGCTGTCCCAGACCCTGGCCAAGAGTGCCTCCGAGGCGGCCAACGGCAACACCGACGCGTTCTTCATGCTCCGGGACGCCCGCGACGAACTGGAACAGCACATTACGGTGCTGAGCGAGGGTAACCCCGAGACGGGCCTGCCCTCCACGGACCAGGTCGGTGACGATGCCGCCCAGGCCCTGACCATGGTGCGCCGCCCCTGGGACCTGGTGAACGATGACACCTACGCGATCCTCGATCGGCGCGAAATGGTCCTGACCGTCAACCAGCTGGCCGAGGAGTTCCGCGTCAATGTGCCGCGTCTGCAGCGCATGGCCGAGGCGCTGGCCGCCGAGCTCAATCAGGGCGGTGCCCCGGCGGCACAGGGCTACTATCTGGGCGAGGTTCAGCTTCACTCCGAGCGTATCGGCCGCAATACCGGGGAGATGCTCCGCGGCGGTATCGGTAACGTCACCGCCGCCGACCGCCTGGACCGCAGCAAGGACGATCTCCGTGCGGTGCTGAACTCCCTCATGGGAGAAGGCGATCTGCCGGTGCCGGCGCTCACCGGTGACGCCCTGGAGGCCGTGCAGCAGATCGACGGCATGTTCACCACCATGGAGGGGCAGGTGGACGAGATTCTCGCCGGGTCGCCCGACCTCTTCGAGGTGCGTGATGCCGCCGAGCGGATCTTCGTCAACTCCGATCGCCTGGACGCCACCACCGACCACCTGCTGGGTGTCTACCGTGACCTTCCTGCCGAGCGTCCGATCCAGGGTTGGTACGGCTTTGCCTTCGGCGGGCTGGCCCTCGCGCTGCTGATCGGCCGTGGCTTCCTGACCCGCGTCCAGGCCCGCAAGGAGCTGGAAGCCTCCGAGGAAGAGAAGCGCAAGGCTGACGAACAGTCCAAGCAGAACCAGCAGGCCATCCTCGACCTTCTGGATGAGATCCAGGGGCTGTCGGAAGGTGACCTCACCGTCCAGGCCTCGGTGGGCGAGGCGTTCACCGGCGCCATCGGTGATGCCTTCAACGACGCCATCGATGCCCTGCGCAACCTGGTGACCACCATCAACGACACCTCCGTGCAGGTCTCCTCCGCGGCTCAGCAGACGCAGGCCACGGCCATGCATCTGGCCGAGGCCTCGGATCACCAGGCACACCAGATCACCGGTGCGTCGGCGGCCGTCAACGAAATGGCCGTGTCCATCGATCAGGTGTCCAAGAACGCCGACGAGTCCGCCGACGTGGCCCAGCGCTCGGTGGAACTGGCGACCCGCGGCGGCGAGACGGTGCGGCGGACCATTGACGGCATGGACTCCATCCGCGAGCAGATCCAGGAGACCTCCAAGCGCATCAAGCGCCTGGGCGAGTCCTCCCAGGAGATCGGCAACATCGTCGAGCTGATCAACGACATTGCCGACCAGACCAACATCCTCGCCCTGAACGCCTCCATTCAGGCGGCCATGGCCGGTGAGGCCGGTCGCGGCTTCGCGGTGGTGGCCGACGAGGTGCAGCGTCTCGCCGAGCGTTCCGGTAACGCCACCAAGCAGATCGAAGCCCTGGTGAAGACCATTCAGGCCGACACCAACGAGGCGGTGATCTCCATGGAGCA
>SKYZ01000243.1 GCA_007127625.1 Aquisalimonas sp.
ACCCTGGAGATCGAAACCGAGGCGCAGATTCTCTACCGCTACGACCGTGAGGGTGACGTGGCGGAACCGGCCAGCCCCGAAGAGATCGCCGAGGACGACGAAGACTTCGACCCCCTCGAGCTGGACCGCTTTTCCCGCATGCAGGAACTCTCGCGAAGCCTGGGCGAGTCGGTCAATGACCTGTCCAGCATCGAATCCATGCTCGACAACCTGGCCCGGGAATCGGAGACCCTGCTGTTGCAGCAGTCGCGGGTGAACACCGAACTGCAGGATGGCCTCATGCGCACGCGCATGGTGCCCTTTGCCAGCCTGGTACCACGGCTGCGCCGGATCGTGCGCCAGACGGCGGGGGAGCTCGGTCGCGAAGCGCGCATCAAGGTCCATGGTGCCCAGGGCGAGATGGATCGCACCGTGCTGGATCGTGTGGTGGCGCCGCTGGAGCACATGCTGCGCAACGCCGTCGCCCACGGCATCGAGACACCGGATGCCCGCCGCGCCGCCGGCAAGCCCGAGGCCGGGCAGATCGAGCTGGCGCTGGACCGGGAAGGCGCCGAGGTGGTGCTGCGGGTCAGCGACGACGGTGCCGGCATGGACCTGGAGGCCATCCGCGAAAAGGCCAGGGAGCGCGGCCTGCTGCGCGACGACCGCGAGCTGACCGACCGTGAGACCATGCAGTTCGTGCTCGCCCAGGGCTTCAGTACTGCGCAGGAAGTCACCCAGGTGGCGGGCCGCGGCGTGGGCATGGACGTGGTCAACGCCGAGATCAAGCAGCTCGGGGGCTCTCTGGAGATCGACTCCGAGGCCGACCGCGGCACGCAGTTCACGGTGCGTCTGCCGTTCACTCTGGCCATGAACCAGGCGCTGCTGTGCACCTCGGGGGAACAGGCCTACGCGATCCCGCTCACCAGCATCGACGGCGTCGTTCGCGTGACCCGGGACCAGATGGAGACCTACCTGGCTCAGGGTGACAACGCCCGGTACCACTACGCCGGGCAGGACTACCAGGTCACGGCCTTGTCACTCATGCTCGGCGAGGGCGAGCCCAACCTCACCGGCCAGGGCGGTCGGGTGCCGCTGGTGCTGCTGCAGAGCGGTGATCATCGTCTGGCGCTGCAGGTGGAGGGGCTGATCGGTTCCCGCGAGATCGTGGTCAAGTCCGTCGGCCCGCAGATCAGCAACGTGCCCGGCATCTACGGCGCCACCATTCTCGCCGACGGCCGGGTGGTGCTGATCCTGGAGATGAGTGCCCTGATGCGCCAGGGCGCGGCGGCTCAGGTCGAGGACGACTCCGCCGAACCCGCATCGCCCGTGGCCGGCGAGGAAACCGGCGAGACGCAGGAGGCGCCCACGGTGATGGTGGTGGACGACTCCATCACCATGCGCAAGGTCGCCACGCGTCTTCTGGAACGCAACAACATGCAGGTGATCACCGCCAGCGATGGCGTTGACGCCGTCGCCAAGCTGCAGGATCGCGTGCCGGATGCCATGCTGCTCGATATCGAGATGCCGCGCATGGATGGCTATGAGCTGGCCACGCACATGCGCAACGACACCCGGCTGCAGAACATCCCCATCATCATGATCACCTCGCGCACCGGCGAGAAGCACCGCCAGCGCGCCATGGAGATCGGCGTGGACCGCTACCTGGGCAAGCCGTACCAGGAGGCGGATCTGATGGGCAACCTGGAAGAGGTCCTGGGCGGGGCTCATGGGCGCGACTGACACATCGCAGGATCGCAGGGATGTGCCGGTGGTGAACGTCGGCCTGGTCGGGGCTCCGGGCCCGGGCCGCGAGGCACTGCGTAGCGGACTGCTGGACCACGGCCTGGATATTGCGCTGGAGACCGACCTGGCGGCGTTCGTGGCAAACCCGGATGCCGGGCGGGTGCAGGTCATCCTGGTGGACTTGCATGATGCCGCGGACGACGAGCTGGAGCAGTTGGGGGATCTGATGGCCCTGGAGGGGCTGCCGCCACTGCTGTTCAACGAAGACTCGCCCACGGAACGTGAGAACGTCTGGATGCGTCGGCTCGCGGGGAAACTCGCGGCACTTGCCGGGCCGGCGGTGGAGCCTGAGACACCGGCGCCTGCTCAGCCTGCGGCGAGTCCGGATATCTGGGTGCTGGGGGCCTCCTTCGGTGGGCCGGAGGCGGTGAAGCGCTTCCTCGAGGCCGTCCCGGAAGTGCCCGAGGCGATATTCATCCTTGTCCAGCACATCGGTGATGGCTTCGTCGACCTCCTGGCCGCGCAGCTCAACCGCTCCACGCCGTTCCGGGTACTGCCGTTGATGTCGGGCACGGATCTGCGTCCCGGCTGCGTCTACGTCATGCCGGTGGATCGGGCTCTGGACCTGGATCCCGACGACCGCGTGATCCTGACCGTGGAGACCGCCGCCGATCGCAGTTACAACCCGTGTATTGACGAGGTTATGCGCAGGCTCAGCCAGCGCTTCGGTCCCCGTGTCGGCGCGGTTGTCTTCAGTGGCATGGGGGATGACGGTACCGCCGGCGCCGAAGCCATCGCGGAAGGGGGCGGTGAGGTCTGGGCCCAGGACAGCGGCAGCTGCTCCATCAGCAGCATGCCGGACTGCGCCGCCGCCACCGGCGTGGTCAGTCGCCGCGGCAATCCCGAGGAACTGGCACGGGCGCTGGTTCAGTATCTTCATGCCCCGAGGGAGCAGGCCTAGGCGCCTGGTGTCCTGTCCCGGCAATGCCGGAGCATAGCGATCAGATGAGTGAACCCATGGCCGAAAATCCAGATTCGATCCGCAGCCTCATGCTTCCCGTTGCGGACCACAACCTGCTGATCCCCAGCACCGTGGTGGCCGAAGTGATCGGCCATGCCCCACCGGAACGTGACGCCAGCGGCCCCGGTTGGCTGCTGGGCCGGGTAAACTGGCGCGGCCAGCAGGTGCCGTGCGTTGCCTTCGAGGCCCTGGATGGCGGCACGCCGCCGACGGCGGGTGCCAGGGCGCGGACCGTGGTGCTCAAGGCCGTGGGGAGCCGCCAGGGCATGCCGTACATCGCCCTGCGTACCGGTGGCATTCCGCGCCTGGTGAACGTCGACCGTGACGGGATGGAAGCGCTGGACGACGGGCCGCTGCCCACTGGCGTCAGTGAAGCGGTGCTAGCCCACGGCGAGCCGGCGCTGATCCCCGATCTCGACACCATCGAGGCGTGGACCCTCAAGGCCCTGCGCGGCTAGAACCTTGCGTTGTCCGTGCTCTGGTCGGCCGAGGACGTAGGGTGGATCCTCGGGCGGACAGGTAGGGCGGACCTTCAGGTCCGCCGACCCGGCTTCGGCACGCCCCTCGGCTGGCATGTCTGTCGACGGCGGACCTGAAGGTCCGCCCTACGCCGTTGCTGAGGCCGGCCAACGCGAAACCTGCAGCGGGTGCATCCTGATGCACCGCCAAACCTGGTCAAGGCTCATGCGCGTCCCACGCATCCATGTTAGCGGTCCCCTGGAAACCGGAGCGGACATCACGCTGGAGGGGGCGGCTGCCAATCACCTCCGGGTCCTGCGCCTGCGCACCGGCCACCCGCTGATCGTGTTCGACGGCGCCGGTGTCAGCCACCACGCCGAGGTGGTTGCCGTGGCAAAACGCCGCGCAGCCGTCCGCGTCGGCGCCGTGCTGGATGAGGCGGCGGAGTCGCCGCTGGTCACCACCCTGGTCCAGGGCATCAGCAAGGGCGACCGCATGGACTGGACCATCCAGAAGGCCGTGGAACTGGGGGTTCACCGCATCGTGCCGGTGATTACCGCCCGCAGCGTGGTCAATACCGAGCCGGCGCGGCTGCAGAGAAAGCATGCCCACTGGCAGGGTGTGGTGGTCAGCGCCTGCGAACAGTGCGGACGCAACGTGCTGCCGACCCTGGAGGTGCCTCGGCCGCTGGCGCAGCAGTGGCCACACGTCCCCGAGACGGGGTGCCTGTTCCTGGAGCCGGAAGGCGGCGAGCGCCTGAGCACGGTGCCGGCCCCCGGGGCCCCCGGCTGCACGCTGCTGGTGGGCCCCGAAGGCGGCCTCAACGACAACGAGGCCGCCGCAGCACGGGAGCACGGCTTCCGGCCCATTTCCCTGGGGCCACGTGTGCTGCGCACGGAAACCGCTGGAGTGACCGCCCTGGCCGCCCTGCAGGTGCTTTGGGGCGATCTGGCCTGAAGCAGGGCGATTGCAGGGCTCACCAGGCCGGCCGCTGACGCCCCTACGAAAAAGCCCCGTCGGCCTTGCGGCCGACGGGGCTCCATGTCACACGGGCATGTTGCAGTCGGTGACGGTCAGTCGGCCGCCTTGGCCATCCGCTGGGACAGGCCCAGGTTGTTCCAGATGGTCTCCGACGCCTTGGCCTGATTCAGCGTATAGAAGTGCAGGCCGGGAGCGCCGGCGTCCAGCAGGTCCGCGCACATCTGCGTCACCACGTCGATGCCGAAGGCCTGCATGGACTCCTTGTCGCCCTTGGCGTCATAGGCTTCCAGGCGCTTGCGCAGCCAGCGCGGAATGTCCGCACCGCACATGTCGGAGAAGCGGGCCAGCT
>SKYZ01000306.1 GCA_007127625.1 Aquisalimonas sp.
GAATGCCGTGCGCGCACAACCCTACGCGGGTTGTGGCGGTGTGCGTACAATCACGGGACGTCGCCCCCGACCGTCCCGGAGCCTGCCATCCCTCTGCTGATCGGCATTATCGCCTTTGTTTTCCTGTTCGCCCTGGTCCAGGTGGGGGCGGTGAGTATCGCCTTCGAGAAGCTGGGGCTGACGGCGGGCTCGGGGATGCTGCTGCTGTTGAGCTGCATTGCCGGCAGCTTGATCAACATGCCGCTGTTCCAGATGCAGGCGTCCGCGCCGCAGCGCTCCCAGCAGCCGCCCTCGCCCATTCCGTGGCTGCGGCGCTTCCAGCCGCCCTTCGAGGGCAAGACGGTGGTGTGCATCAACATGGGTGGAGCCATCATCCCGGTGGCGTTCAGTGTGTATCTGCTGGCCACGCAGCCGGTGCCGCTGGGGGCGGTTCTGCTGGCGATTATTGGTCAGAGTGCGGTGTGTTATCTCTTCAGCCGCCCCATCCCCGGCATGGGCATTGGCATGCCCATTCTGATTGCGCCAATTACCGCGGCGGTGCTGGCCGTGATGCTCGGCGGCGAGCAGTCGGCTCCCGTGGCTTACGTGGCGGGCACGCTCGGTGTGCTGGTGGGCGCCGATCTGCTGCGCATCAACAACATCCGCGAACTGGGCGTACCGGTGGCGTCCATCGGCGGTGCGGGGACGTTCGATGGCGTGTTCATTACCGGCATCGTTGCCGTATTGCTCGCGTGACACTCATTGTCCGGGGCCACGATGCGGTAGTGTATGGCCGTTTCCCCGACCAGTGGCGTCAAGGACTACGACAGTATGGGCACATCGCGCAGCATACTCATCTCCGGCTGCTCCACGGGCATCGGCCACGCAACGGCGCTCCACCTCAAGGAACGAGGCTGGCGCGTGTTCGCCGGTGCGCGCAAGGACGCGGACCTGCGCATGCTTCACGACCACGGCCTGGAGGCGGTCCAGCTCGACGTGGACAGCTCGGCCAGCATTGCTGCCACCGTGGAGACGGTGCTGGCAAGCACCGGCGGGGAACTGGATGCGCTGTTCAACAATGCCGGCTTCGGCCAGCCCGGCGCGGTGGAGGACCTTCCCCGTCGGGCGCTGCGCGAGCAGTTCGAGACCAACCTCTTCGGCGCCCAGGAGCTGACCAACAAGGTGCTGCCGGCCATGCGCCGGCAGGGCCACGGTCGCATCGTCTATAACAGCTCCGTGCTCGGCTTCGCTGCCCTGCCCTACCGAGGCGCCTACGTGGCCTCGAAGTTCGCCATGGAGGGGGTGGTGGATACCCTGCGCATGGAGCTTCGGGGGACGGGGATTCACGTGAGCCTGGTGGAGCCCGGGCCCATTGTCAGCCGCTTTCGCGCCAATGCCTTCGCCCGTTATCGGGAGCACATCGACGCAGCCAACAGCGCCCACGCCCGCGCCTACCAGGCCATGGAGCGACGGCTGACGGCACCGGACAGTCCCGGCGGCTTCACCCTGGAAGCCTCGGCGGTGGCGCGCAAGGTCGAGCGCGCCCTGGTCAGCCGCCGGCCGAAGCCGCGCTACTACGTCACCACGCCCACGTGGCTGTTCGGCATCCTGCGGCGGTTCCTGTCCACCCGCGCCATGGACCGTGTGCTGCTCGCGAGCACCGCCGGCGAACGCCGACTGAGCGACGACCAGGACGACCGCCAATGAACCGCTGCCTGCTACTGGTTCTGGTTGCCGCCACCCTGCTCTGGTCCGCCGGGGCATCCGCCTATGAACCGAAATGGGGCACGCTGACGCTGGAGTACGAGAACGACCTGTTCGCCGGCGAAGACCGCTACTACACCAGCGGCGTCCGCGCGACATGGCTGTCCCCGGACGATCGCATCCCGAGCTGGGTGCACACCGGTGCGGACATGTTCCCCTTCTTCGAGCCACACGGTGACCTCAAGCTGAGCTACTCCCTGGGCCAGAGCATGTACACCCCGGAGGACATCGAGGATCCCGACCCGCCGCGCGGCGATCGCCCCTATGCCGGCTGGCTTCACTTCACCGTGGGACTGGGCAGGGAGACGGCCCGTCAGGTGGACCGGCTGCAGCTCGGTGTCGGGGTGGTCGGGCCCGCCTCCCAGGCGGAAAAGGTCCAGGCGGAAATTCACCGCTTCACCGGCTCACCACAGCCCGAGGCATGGGATACGCAACTGCGCGACGAGCCGACGATCATGCTCAGCTACGAGCGCCAGTGGCGCGCCTGGATCGGGACCGGCATGGATGGATGGGGCATGGATATCACTCCCCATATGGGCGGAGCGGTGGGTAACGTATTCACGAAACTCAACGCCGGCATGACCCTGCGCCTCGGCCGCGATCTGCCCCTGGACTGGGGGCCGCCCCGCATTCAGCCGGCCATGCCGGGCTCCGGTGTCTTCCGGCCGCGCTCGGACTTTGGCTGGTACCTGTTCGCCGGCCTGGACGGCCGCGCCGTGGCCCGGGACATCTTCCTGGACGGCAACACCTTCAAGGACTCCCGCAGCGCCGACAAGCGGCCCTTCATCGGCGAAGTGCAGGTGGGTGGCGCCATGAACATCGGCCGGCGCTTCCGCATCGCATATACTCACGTTTTCCCCACCCGGGAGTTCCGTGGCCAGGAGGGCACGCAGGACTTCGGGGCCATCGCGGGTTCCATGGTCTTCTAAGGGTGATCGGATGGTGTCTGTCGACAGCTCACTCAGACTCACCTATGGTAGGAATGAGTAATACTTCATACTATGAGGCGAACATGGCGACACCAACCTCCATTAAACTCGATGAGGATCTCAAGGACCGCGTGCAACGCCTGGCCAACTCCCGCAAGCGCTCAGCGCATTGGCTGATGCGCGCGGCCATCGAGGAGTACGTGGAGCGAGAGGAAAGGCGGGAGGCACTCAAGCGGGAAGCACTTGAGGCGTGGGAGACCTACCAGACCACCGGACTGCATGTGACCTCCGACGAAGTGGAGAAGTGGCTGGCCAGTTGGGGGACTGAGGACGAACTGCCGGCGCCGAAGTGTCACGAGTAATTTTCACACCGGCGGCCATTCGAGACCTTGATCGGCTGAAGGGCTTTCTCCAGACGAAGAACCCTGCTGTCGCAGAGAAAGCCGCTAAAGCCATCATCCAAGGCATGCAGGCTATTGAGAAGATGCCGCACATCGGCCGGCCGATCGAGGATCTCCCACCAGAGTACCGGGACTGGCTGATTGACTTCGGCGATAGCGGCTATATCGCCCGTTATCGGCTCGATGGGGAGACTGCCGTCGTGCTCGCCATCCGCCACCAGAAAGAAGTCGGCCTGTAAAGGGCCGACGAGACCGGAGATGGCCGTTGAGCGAACTAATTCTCACCGACGACGAACTGGGCCTGTTCACCGATCTCTATGAACTGACCATGCTCCAGGCATACTGGGCCGAGGGGATGCGCGAGGATGGCGTGTTCAGCCTGTTCTTCCGCAAGCCTCCGGCGAACCGCAACATCGTGCTTGCCTGCGGTCAGGAGCATGCAGCCTATATGGCGCGGAAGGTGCGCTTCCCGAAGGCGCAACTGGATCGCCTCGCCACACTCGGCATGTTCCAGGACGGTTTCCTGCGGTGGCTGGAGGACTTCCGGTTCTCCGGGGAAATCCTGGCCATGCCCGAGGGCACGCCGGTGTTCCCCCACGAGCCACTGCTGGAGGTTCGCGCACCGGTGGCCGAGGCGCAGTTGATGGAGACACTGATCATGAATCTGGTCACCACCGAGACGGTGCTGGCCTCCAAGGCACTGCGCATCACCCTGGCCGCCGGCGACCGGCCGGTGCTCGACTTCGGCATGCGCCGCATGCACGGCACCGACGCCGCCCTGCGCGGCGTGCGCGCCTACCGTGTGGCCGGCATCCGCGCCACCAGCAATGTGCTGGGCAGTCTGCGCTACGGCCTACCGGCCAGCGGCACCATGGCGCACTCGTTCATTCAGGCCCACCCGGACGAGACCGAGGCGTTCCGCACCTATGGCCGGCTCTATCCCGGCACCACCCTGCTGGTGGACACCTACGACACCCTGGCGGCCGTGGACAAGGTCATCACCCTGGTGCGGGACGAAGGCCTGAACATCAGTGCCATCCGTCTGGACTCCGGGGATCTGCTGGAACTGAGCACCCGCGCGCGGGAACGTCTGAACGCCGCCGGTCTCGAGCGCATCAAGATCGTCGCCAGCGGCGGCCTGGACGAATGGAAGATCCAGGAGCTGCTGAACGGTGGCGCCCCCATCGACAGCTTCGGCGTGGGCACGGACATGGGTGCGGCGGTGGATGCGCCATCGCTGGATCTCGCCTATAAGCTCACGGAGTACGGTGGCGAGCCGCGGCTGAAGAACGCGCCCGGCAAGAAACTGCACCCGGGGCCCAAACAGGTGTGGCGCTTTTCGGATGCCGACGGCCGCTACAGCCACGACGAAATCACGGGCCGGGACGAGCAACGCGACGGCGAACCGCTGCTGCAGCCGGTGATCCGCGATGGCGAGCCGGTGGGCGAACCGCCGGAC
>SKYZ01000409.1 GCA_007127625.1 Aquisalimonas sp.
CGGAGCACAAGCGCCCTTCCGAACTCTCGGGCGGCATGAAGCAGCGTGTGGGCATTGCCCGGGCGTTCGCCATCGAGCCGAAGATGCTGCTCATGGACGAGCCGTTCGGAGCCCTGGACGCTCTGACCCGGGGCAGCATCCAGGACGAACTGCTGAAAATCTGCAGCGAGACCAAGCAGACGGTATTCATGATCACCCACGACGTGGACGAGGCGATTCTTCTCTCGGACCGCATTCTGCTCATGACCAACGGCCCCCACGCCCAGGTGGCGGAAGCGGTGGAAGTCCCGATTCCGCGGCCACGCAAGCGCGAGACGCTGGTCCGCCAGGACGGCTACTACGAAACCCGCAATCATCTGGTGGACTTCCTGGTCCGCCGCTCCAAGGAACTGCAGGGCGAGTACGTGGGCGGCAGCGACGACAGCAGCGATGAAACCGAAACGGTCCAGCCGAAGGCCGTCGCCAACGGCTGATTCCATACCAACTCAACGAAGGAGAGCATCATGGACAAACACGCCATGCGTGAGACGATTCTGGAAGCCAAGCGCCGCAAGGGCGTGAGCTGGGAGCAGCTGGGCGAGGCCACCGGCATGTCGCCGGTGTTCATCTGCTCCGCCTGCCTGGGCGAGAACAGCCTGCTGGCCGACCAGGCCAAGGCCCTCGCCAGCGCCCTGGACCTGTCCGACGACACGGAACAGGCGCTGCAGGCGTATCCCAACAAGGGCCAGCGCTATGAAACCATGGTCACCGATCCGCTGGTCTACCGGCTCAACGAGGTGATCATGGTCTACGGCGAAACGCTCAAGGAAGTAATTCAGGAGAAGTTTGGCGACGGCATCATGAGCGCCATCGACTTCACCATGGATGTGGACAAGAAGGAAGATCCGAAGGGTGACCGTGTGATCCTGACGCTGAACGGCAAGTTCCTGCCCTACAAGCGCTGGTAGTCCCTTCCGAAACCGCAGCCGGCGCGGCACGCGAAGTGCCGCGCCGGTCTGGGTCTACTCCCTGCCTTCAACTGCGGCGAGGCGCTGCTCCAGTTCCTTCTGCACCGAGACGTCCTTCTGGATACCGATATAGTAGGTGAGCTGGTCGCGGTCGTTGTATACCGGCGTGATACTGAGCTCGTTCCAGAACATGGAACCGTCCTTGCGGTAGTTCCGCAGGATCTGGCGGCTGGCCCGCCCGTCCCGGATGGCGGCACGGATCTCGTCCAGCGCTTCCTGATCCCGGTCGTCGGCCTGCAGGAAGCGGCAGTCCTGGTAGAGGATTTCCTCGGCACTGAATCCGGTCAACCGCTCGAACGCGGGATTGACGTAGATCAGCACGTTGTCCTCGCCCTCCTGCTCCGCAATGACAATGCCGTCGTTGGAGGCATCGACCAGTTTCCGCAGCAGATCCGCAGGGATGGTTTCCAGATCGTTCATGTCAAAAAGGCGCCTGTATTACCGCTTGGCCGAGCGCACCGATTCCAACGCCGCCGCGGCGACAATCAGTGCTCCGCCGACGATTGTGCTGGAGCCGGGCAATTCCGACAAGACGATGGCCGCCAGCACCGTGGCGTAGACCACCTGCAGACAGTTGATCAGGCTCACCGAAACGGCGCTGTGGTGCCGCAAGGCATTGGCGAACAACGTGTGCGGCAACGCCGTGAATACAACGCCCAGCAACACCAGCAGCAGCCATACATCCACCTGCCCGTGAAACGAGGCCGGCGAGAGAAACGGTGCGGTCACCGCCAGCACCACCAGCACCTGGTAGAACATGGCCACCTTGCCGGGATAGCGGTAGAAATGATGGCGCTGGATCACATTGCGCAGGGCGTACATCAACGCCGACAGCAATCCCCAGAGCACCCCCTGGGTGACGGCATTGTCCAGGGAGAACTCCGGCACCATGAGATAGACACCCACGACCACCGCGGCCGCGCCGAGCAGGTCCACGCCGCTGACCCGCCGCCCGTGGAAGAACGGCTCCAGGAAGACGGTCATCACGGGAAACGTGAACAGCGCCACGATCCCCACCGCCACACTGGAGACCTGCATGGCATGGAAGTAGGTCGCCCAGTGGACTGCGAACAGCAGGCCGAGCCCCACCACCAGCAGGTACTCCCGGCCCGCCTCCAGGCGGACCCGCGAGCGGGTCGTCAGCAGCAACAGGGTGATGGCGAGCGCTGCGAACAGGCTCCGCCAGACGGTGATATCCAGCGCCGGCAGGGGAATGATCCTGGAGAACAGGGCCGTGCCACCCAGAAGCAGAATGCCGAAGTGGAGCTGAATCAGGCTGAGATGACGGGTTTCCAGGCGCACGAACCTCCAGGGCGGTTGGGGGAACACTGTTGAAACCGGGATTTCCGCACCCCGGTCAGCGTGACTCCGACGGAAAACTGGCCAGGGCCAGCTGCAGCTCGAGCGCTCCCAGGTCTGCAATGGCGGCGGCAGTATGATCGGCCTGACGGTCCATGACGGCGCGCATCAGGCGGCGCATGATACCCAGATGCTGATCCACGGCAGCAGCGCGGTGACGGCGGGACAGGTAGAGCACCCGCCGCAGCCCCGGTTCCAGGTCCGCCAGCAGTTCATCCAGCAGGGGATTGGCGACAATGGGCGAACACGCCCGGGCGAAGGCGAAATTGTACTCGAAGTAGGCCTCGGCATCACCGCGCTCTGCACAGGCCACCATCTGCTCCACCACTGTATAGAGGCCCGGCAGACTCTCCGGGGACCAGCGCTCGGCCACGCTGCGGGCCAGGGTCTGGAACAGCGGCGTGACCACCTGGTAGAGGCAGCGGACTTCGTCGGGACCGAGGTCCGTCACCATGGCGCCGCGCCGCGGCAGAATGCGAACCAGCCGCTGCCGCTCGAGAACCCGCAACGCCTCCCGCAATGGTCCCCGGCTGACGCCGAGTTCGCGGGCAAGCTGCACTTCCAGAAGACGGATTCCGGGCGCCAGCTCACCGCGAATGATGCGCTCGCCCAGACGCCCGGCCAGGATTACGGAAAGATTGGCCTCGCCCCCGTCACCGTGTACTACCGCTTCAGCTTTCATGGACCTGTCAGCTCCGACACGTCGATTATTGTTGACAATTCTAACCTCAATAATACTTATGTTGACAATTCTTTCTCTTGATGGAGAATTGTCGACATGGAAGGTCAATGATCACTGACCCAGGAGGCAATCGTGGCCAAGCAGACCAAGAGTCAAGCGCCGCAGCCCGGGGACCGTGTCGCGGTCGTCGCCGGTCTGCGCACTCCGTTCGCACGCCAGCTCACGGCGTTCCGGGACCTGAACGCCATTCAGCTGGGCACCATGGTCACCACCGAGTTGCTGGCCCGCCTGGACCTGGACCCCGCCCTGGTCGAGCGCTTCGTCTACGGTCAGGTGGGCGTGATGCCAGAAGCACCCAACCCGGCACGTGAGGTCCTGCTGGGCTCCGGCATGAGCCCGAAAACCGATGCCTACAGCGTGTCCCGGGCCTGCGCCACCAGTTTCCAGTCCACCGCCGACATCGCCAATGCGATCCGCCTGGGCGAGATCGAGATCGGCATGGCGGGAGGCGCGGACTCCACCTCGGTGCTGCCGATCCAGTTCGGCAAGAAGCTCTCCCGGGCCTTGATCCGCAGCACCAAGGCGAAGACGCTGGGCGAGAAGCTGAAGCTGTTCAAGGGCATCCGGCCGCGGGACCTGGCGCCCAACCCACCGGCGGTGAAGGACTACTCAACCAATCTCGGCATGGGCGAGATCGCCGAGCAGATGGCCAAGAATCATGGCATCACCCGCCAGGAGCAGGATGAGTTCACCCTGCGGTCCCATCAGCGTGCAGCGCAGGCCTGGGACGAAGGCAAACTCGACGACGAGGTCATGACCGCGTTCATACCCCCCTACAGCGGTGAGCCGCTGCAGCGCGACAACAACGTCCGCGGCGACTCCAGCCTGGAGAAGCTCGGACAGCTCCGTCCGGCGTTCGACCGCAAGCACGGCACGGTCACGCCGGCCAACAGCACGCCGTTGACCGACGGCGCCAGCACCCTGGTGCTGATGAAGGAAAGCCGTGCCCGCGAGCTGGGCTACGCGCCCCTGGGGTTCATCCGCGCGTCGGCGTTCGCCGCCATCGATCCATTCAACGACGCTCTCATGGGGCCGTCCTACGTCACGCCCATGGCCCTGGATCGCGCCGGCCTGACTCTGCGCGACATGGATCTGGTGGACGTCCACGAGGCCTTCGCCGCGCAGACCCTGGCCAACATCAAGAACTGGCCGTCCAGGCAGTTTGCCCGGGATGTGCTGGGTCGGGACGAAGCCATCGGTGAGATCGACTGGGACCGCTTCAACGTGCTCGGCGGCTCCATCGCCTACGGCCACCCCTTCGCTGCCACCGGCGGCCGCATGATCACCCAGACCCTCAACGAACTGCGGCGCCGCGGTGGCGGCGTCGCACTGACCACCGCCTGCGCGGCCGGCGGCCTGGGTGCGGCAATGGTTCTGCAGGTAGCGTACTGGTAACGGCAAC
>SKYZ01000481.1 GCA_007127625.1 Aquisalimonas sp.
CCTGCACGGGCGCACGGGGCTGCGCCGGCAAGTTGCCGCACTGCTTGGCGACCAGGAACTGGACGATCTGCCTCTCGCGGGCGGAATCCAGGGCTTCGTCGGCCGCTGGCGGCTGGAGACCCGCCCCGAACTGGACCTGGAGACCCTGGCGCGACGGCCGGATCCGGTGGGTCTGCTGGCCCAGCGGCTGCTTTGGCTGGACAGCAGCGACGCCGACAGTCCACAACGGCGCGAGCTTCTGGAGCGCGCCCGGGAGCGGCTGGGACGGGCGCACCGGGAGACGGCCTGGTCGCGGCTGGAACTCCCCGAGGAGCCGGACACCGACCAAGTGGCGGACTGGTTGCGCCGGGCGGCCCTCGACTCCCTGGATGCCCTGCTGGAGCAGCATGACCGGGAGGCCTCCGCGTGAAGCTCGAGGCCCTGCGGATCCAGCGCCTGCCCGGCCTGAACGACCCGATCACCGTCGAGTCCTTCGGTGAGGACCTCACCGTGGTCACCGGCCCCAATGCCTCCGGCAAGAGCAGCCTGGTGCGCTGCCTGCGACTGCTGCTGGCGCCCGGCCGGGGCGACCCGCCGGACGTGCTGCTGCAGGCGGAGTTCTCCGACGGTGACCAGCACTGGCAGGTGGAGCGGTTCGGTCGTGACACGGTCTGGCGCCGTGACGGCGAGCCTGCCGATGCGCCTTTGCTGCCGGATGCCGAGGCCCTGGGCGGTTACTTCCTGGCCATCGACGAACTCCTGGACCTCACCGGCGTGGACAAGGCGTTTACCCAACGGCTGCAGCAGGAGCTGGCCGGCGGCTACGACCTCACGGCACTGCGCCGTGAAGGTGGTCCTGCAGCCACCCACCCGAACCGTGACCGGGAGGCCGGGCAACGGCTGCTGGACGCCGAACAGGCACTGCGCCAGGCGGAGGCCGGCAACCGCGAACTCCTGGAGCAACGGCAACGCCTGCCCTCCCTGGACGAGGACATTGCGCGCAGCGCAGAAGCGCGACGGCGCCAGCACGACTTCGACCTGGCACGGCAGCTCGTGGAGCGGAAGGCCAAGACACGGGAAGCGCGCCTGGCCGTCGCCCGCTTCCCGGAAACGATGCCGGAGGGTACCGGCCGGGCAGACGTGGAGCAGCTCGAAGGCGCGCTGCGGGACTACCATCGCGCAGCTGAACAGGCGCGGGAGCAGATCGGCACCCATGAAACCGAACTGCGCGAGACCGGTTTCCAGGAGACGGCCCCGACCACGGAAGACATCGCCACGCTACGGAGCAAGGTGGATGACTTGGGGGACCTGGTGGCCCGTCTCCAGCAGGCCGAGGAACAGCTTGCCGCGGAACGGAGCCGGGCCTCCACGGCGGCAGAAGCACTGGATGCCGTTCCGGAGACCCTGCCGCACCTCACCACCACGGAGGTCAAGGGCCTGGAAGAGCATGTACAGGCGCTGGCCGCCGCCCAGGCGGAAGCCCATCAGGCCTCGGCGGCGGCCCGGGAACCGGAGCACGGGAACGACCGCACCGAGCCACCGTCCCGCTGGCCCGCGCTGGCTGCCGCCGCGGCGGCGGCCGTCGGCAGCGCCGTGCTTGCCGTTCGCGGCTGGGAGCCGCCCTACTGGCTGACGGTGGCGGCATTACTGGCCGTGGGAGCGGGAGTCGGATGGCTGATCTGGCGGGCCATGGGCAGTCGTAGTGACCCCGGCAGGGCTGCCCGGGATGCCATGCGGAACGCCCGGGAGCAGCGCGCTCGTGAGGCGGAGGCGCAACTGGCGCAGGCACGGGAGCAGCTACGCACGGCGGCGGAAGCGGCGGGGCTTAAACCGGCCCCGGATCAGCTGGCCCAGCACTTCCAGCTCTACCTGCAACGCATTGCCACCCTCGATGGCACGCGTCAGGCCGTGGCAGATGCGCAGGGGCGCGTCACCGACCTGAGAGAACGGGCTGAGGAGCTGGCGCGCACCATCCAGGCGCGCCTGGCACAGTGGCATGCCACCCCGGACGACACCGACCACCCCGGCCTCCGGCACGCCCTGGACGTGCTGGACCGGCGCCGGCAGCGTGCGGAGAGCCTGCGCCAGGAGATTCGCCGCTTCCGCGATCAGGAACAGCAGGCGGTCAGCCGGGCGCAGGACGCGGAGGCACGCCTGCACGCCCTGTATCGGCAGGCGGGCCTGGAACCCGGGGACCGGGACACGCTGCTGGCGCGTATCCGCGATCTGCCGGAGTGGGAGACGGCGCGGGACGCCCTGCGGGAGGCGGAAACCCGGGAAGCCGCCGCCCGGGAACCTCTGCAGAACGCGGCGGATCCGGAACTGCTGGAACGCGCGGAGGCCGAGGATGCCGCCTGGATCGAGGAACAGCGCAACCACGCCGCCGCAGACGCCGGGCGACACCAGGCGCTCATCGAGGAAAAGACGGGCATCGAGCACGCCATCCGGGATGCCGAACGGGCGCTGCGCCTGGAGGAGGCCCGCGCCCGCCGCGACCAGGCCGCCGATGCCCTGGGCCAGCGGTACGAACAGCGTATGGTGGCCGAGGCCGGTCAGTTTCTGCTGGACGAGGTGGCGCAGGCGCACCGGCGCGAGCATCAGCCCGAGGCGATCCGCGTCGCCGACCAGAGGCTGCGGAGCTTCACCTACAACGCCTTCAGCCTGGTCATGGCGGACGACGGTTCGCCCTGCGCCCGGGACAGCCGCAGCCGGGAGATTCGCCCCCTGGAGGCCCTGTCCGTGGGCACGCGCATGCAGCTCCTGGTGGCGCTGCGCATGGCCTGGGTGGAGCGCCGCGAGCGTCACCATGCTGCGCTGCCGCTGATCCTGGACGAGGCGCTGAGCACCACGGATCCGGAACGCTTCGAGGCTGTTGCCACGGCGCTGCACACCATCACCCGAAGCGAGGGCCGACAGCTCATCTACCTCACCGCCCAGCCGGAGGATGTGGAGCGCTGGCAGCGGGCCACCGGTGCCGAGCCTGCGGTGATCTCATTGGGCGATACCGGGAGAGCGCCGGCGGCAATCGACGCACTGCCGCTCCCGGAGACGGAGCGGATGCCCGCTCCGGACGGGCACACCGCCGCGAGCTACGCGCAGGCCCTGGGTGTCGGCGCCGTGGAGCCGGCCACCGACGCCGGCCACATACACCTGGCCTACCTGCTGCCGGATGACCTGACGCTACTGTACCACCTGCTGTCGGACCTCCGCCTGAGCAACGTGGGCCAGGCAGAGACGTTCCTGGAAGGTACGGCCGCACAGCGTCATCTGGACGACGACACCCGCCAGCGCCTGAACACACGGATCACGGCCGCCCGGGCGTGGATCGACGCCGCGCGCATCGGTCGTGGCACCCCGCTGGACCGGCCCGCCCTGGAGCAAGGCCCCATGAGCAAATGGAAACAACTGGACGCCCTGACCGAACGCGCGGGACAGGTGGATGGCGACCCGGAAGCGTTCCTGGAATCCCTGCGCAGTGAGCGTATTACCGGCATTGGCGAAGGCAAGATCCAGCAGATCGCGCAGTGGCTGGAGGAGGCCGGATTCCTGGATCCCCGCCAGCGGCTGGATGCCACCGGGCGCTACCACCACGTTCTGGCACGGCTGCCGGACCATGCCGACGCCCTGCAGAACGCCCGGGTGGTGATGGACGCCCTGGAACGTGCAACCGGCATGGATGATGAACCGGGAGCCGACGTCATCGCGGGCTGGTAGCCCGGGTCACGCCCTCTCCCACCCGGGGGTTGGCAGCGGTCAGATGAAGTCGAACAGCGACAGCTGCTGGACCTGGGCGTAGCTGCGCTGCGCGGCCTGCAGCCCGACGCTCTGCTGATTCAGGCGGGATATGGCCTCGGCGAAATCCAGATCCTCCACCCGGGAGAGCTCCGTCTGCAGATCCAGTTTCGCCACCTCGTTGGCGTCGAACTCGGATTCCAGGGCGTTGAGACGGGCCCCGGTCTGGGCACGAATGTCGGAGAAGGAGTTGATGGCCTGATCCATATTCTCCAGGGCCTGGAAGCTCTCCGTCGCGAGCTGGGCGCGACCGGGGCCGTTGTCCGGCCGCTCCTCGAAGGCCCGAATGACATCGTCCACGGTATCGAAGATGGACTGGCTGCCGACGCGCTCGACGGCAAAGCTGTCCCCGGCCTGGGGATTGCCGTCGATGGTCACGGAACGGCCATCGAACTCGAACGCTTCATTGGCCTGATAGGGGCCGGCTTCGATAAGGCTGCCCAGGGACATCGCCTGCCGGAACTCGCCATCGGCGTCGTCGGCGAGATCGAAACCGATGCGGATCGGATCGTCGCCATTATAGTCAAAGGTCAGCTCATCGTCCTGAGTTCCGATGGTCAACTGGCCCGCCAACTCGTCCTCGACACCCTCCTGTTGAACGAAGGCGGTCAACTCGGTGGCTAGATCATCCGGGCTATTGACAAGGCCCACGTCATCAAGATTCAGGACGAAGTCGTCATCTCCCACCTGGATGCTCACCAAACCAGTCCAGGGCCCAGCAGCGTCATCGAGGTTGTCG
>SKYZ01000082.1 GCA_007127625.1 Aquisalimonas sp.
ACCATGTTCCGGTGGGAGAGCACGACCCCCTTCGGCTGGCCCGTGCTGCCGGAGGTGTACAGGATCGCCGCCATGTCGGTGTCGATCCGGCGGGGAAGGCCGGCGCTTCGTGGCTCGGGCCAGTCGCCCCAGGTGAGGATGTCCACGCCGCGCGGGCGGGCTTCGCCGGGGCCATCGACGACGACCACCGTGTGCAGATCGTGGCAGTGCTCAAGTTCCTCAGTGAGTTGCGCGAGGCGGCTGGCTGAGGTGATCAGCACGCGGACGTTGCAGTTCCGGAGGATGTAGCCGACCTGGGGGGGCTTGAGTAACGGGTTCACCGGCACGAACACACCTCCGGCCGCGGCGGCGGCGAACAGGCCGATGGCCGCCTCGATGCGCTTCTCCAGGTACACGGCCACGCGCTCGTTGGGTTCCAGGCCGAGTGTGCCAAGCCCGCGGGCGCAGGCGAGCAGATGGCCCGCGAGTTGGTCGTAGTTCTGTTCGGTGTCCTTGTAGCGCAGCGCCGCGTTCCCCGGCGTGCGATCCGCAGACTGCAGGATCAGTTCATGAAGCAGGTCGGCCATTGTGCGCCCTTGATGCCTTGTTCGAGTGCCCGATTCTATGGGGCCGTGCGCTTATTGCCCATACCGGCCGCAATGGGGATCGGATTCGATTCCGGTAGCTCGGTGGTCGCTTTTGCGCCGGCCGCGTGACTGTCCAGCCACAGGCCGAGGATCATCAGCACCCAGACGAGCTCCCCGTAATACGCAGCATGCTCGCGGCGATGCAGGTCAACGACGCGATCGAGAAAATCCTCTCGGAACCAGCCGTGACGGCGCAGGCTCGTGAGGGCGTCGCCGGCCATGTCCTGAAGGGCGGGGGTGTCGCGCATCCACACGCCGAAGGGAAGGCCGAATCCGTGTTTTTTCTTCTGGATGATCGTATCCGGCAGGAAGCCGCGCATGGCGTCTTTGTAGAAGCAGCGAAGCTGGGCCTTGCGAACCTGCAGCTCCGGCGGAATGCGACAGGAGTAGGCGACCATGCGGTCATCGAGCATGGGGAAGGTGACGTCCACGCCGGCGAGCGCGGCCGTGCGACTGACCTTGCAGAGGTCGTTGTCGGCCAGGACATACTGCCAGTGCAGGTACATCATGCGGTGCAGCGCGGTGGCGTCGTCGCCGGGTGCACTGTAGACGGCCCGCTGGCGCGCGAGGGGGAGCTCAGGGTCCACATGCGCGAGAAAGTCGTCGTTAAAGAGCTCCGCCGGGTCGTGAAGATGGAGGAAGTTGTAGGTCTGCAGTCTGTCAGGTAACGGAATCCGTGCCTGGTCGACGTAGCTGCGCGCCTTGCGGGCGCCCGGCAGTCCCCCGAGGGGGCTATTGGTCAGCGGCTCGATAACGCCGCGGCGTAGCGGGGCAGGGATACGCCCGTAGAGTTCGAAGATCTGCTGACGGGCGTAGGGCGGGTTGCCGCCGAAGAGTTCGTCGCCGCCGTCGCCGGCGAGCATGAGCGTGATACCGCTCTCGGCCGCGTTCCTGGCGCAGTGGAACGCCGGTACGGCCGAGGAGTTGCCGAAGGGCTGGTCATACGCTGAGGCGATCCGGGGAACCGACGCCGCCACATCGTCCGGGGTCACGTAGTACTCGCGGAGGTCGAGACCGAAGTGATCCCGCGCCGCGCGGGCGTATTCCATCTCATCATAGCCCGGGGCGTCGAAACCAATGGCGTAGGCACGGGCGCTGCCGCCATTGCGGCGCGCCAGCATGCCAGCAACAGACGAGCTGTCCAGGCCGCCGCTCAGAAACGCCGCGGTGGCATCGCCCGCTGCGTCATCGACGGACGCGGCCAGGGTCTCACGGAGTTCCTCGCCGAGCGCTTCGGGCGTGGCAGTGCGGTCCGGTGCGAAGTGCGGCGTCCACCATTGTCGCACCGTGACATGACCGTTTCGCCATTCCAGGGCGTGTGCCGGACGCAGCCGTGCGACGTTCTCGTAGATGGAGTCCGGGCTTGGGATCGCGTGGAAGTACATGTACTGGTAGATGGACTGCGGGTCCACGGACGCATCAACGTCGGGATGCGCGATAACGGCGTCCAGTGTCGACCCGAAAATCAGGCAGTTGCCCTGCACGGTATGGAACAGTGGCATGCGCCCCATCCGGTCGGTGGCGAGCAGCGCCTGGTTCGACGTGGGTGCCAGCAGGGCGAGGGCGAACGGCCCTTCCATGTGCTCGAGCAGCGCCGGGCCGAAGCGATGCCAGGCCTCCAGAAGGGTCGCGCCGTCGCCTGATTGTCCGGCGGTTCGCTGCAGCTCCTCGGGCATCCAGCGGGGCGCGCCGGTGATCAGCGCGAGAGTGCCATCCTCACCGCGGGCCGCGGCACCTCCGCGCACGGCGCCGCCGCAGCCGCGTTCCGCATGGCACTCCGCCGGCTTGCCCACGTTCATCAGGCCGCCCGCCATCTGCTCAATGTTTCCTTCGGATGCGCTCTCGCCGAGCCATCCGCACAGTCCTCCCAGCATGGTGCTTCACTCCTGTGTGCCACGCGTTCCTGCATCTGCGGGCGGCTGGAATGCCCCGCACGATTGATCCCGATGGAGCGCGAGCAGATAATGCCTCGCGGACAATAGGAGCTTATCCCGCCATGACCAAGGCTGTGCGTCACCCAGCGCGCAAGGGAATGGCGTTTGCTGCGACTCCACGACCACTCATTCTAGAGATAATCATATGGCGACGCTTGAAGAAGTGAAAAAAGTCATCGACCAGGTGCTGCAGTTGAATGGTCGCGCCATGGACTTCGATCGCTCAACAGGGCTCCTGGGCGAGGTCCCGGAGTTCGATTCCATGGCGGTGGTCACGCTGGTCACTCATCTCGAGGAGCAGTTCGGCATCATGGTGGACGACGAGGAAATCAGCGCGGAAACATTCGAGTCGGTGGGCTCGCTCGCCGACTTCGTGGATCGCAAGCTGGCCGAGTAGGTGCCACCACGAGTTCGCTCATCCGGGATCGCACAATCAATGCAACCGCAGTTTATCCAGGGCAATCAGGGCCGCCTTTTCGTGATGTGCCGCGAAGCGCTCGGAGCGGACTCCAAAGGCGTTGTGCTGCTGATCCCGCCGTTTGCCGAGGAAATGAACAAGTCCCGCCGCATGCTCTCCCTCGCGGCGCGGGCGCTGAACCAGAAGGGCTATGCCACCGCTCTTCCGGACCTCTACGGCACCGGGGACAGCGATGGTGATTTCGGGGATGCTCACTGGGATGGCTGGGTCGATGACCTCAGTGTCACCCTGAAGTGGCTGCAGGCGCGTAACGACGCGCCCGTTCACCTGCTTGCGCTGCGTGCCGGCGCGTTGCTCGCCGCGCGGCTTGCCGCCGATCATGCGTTTCGACCTGCGTCGGTTGTGTTATGGAATCCTGTGACCCAGGGCAAGCAGGCGCTGACGCAGTTCCTGCGCCTGAGCATTGCCGGCAATCTGGTGGGTGGTGGCGGTGAGAGTACGGCGGACCTGCGGCAGCGGCTGATGGACGGGGAGAGTCTGGAGATTGCGGGCTACATGCTGGCGCCGGCACTGGCGCAGGGACTGGATGAGGCCACGCTGGGCCCGCTGGCCGAGGTGCCACCCGAGCGGCTGATCTGGCTGGAGGTGAGTTCCCGCGATGAACCAGCGTTGTCACCGGTGGGGCAACGGCAGGTGGAAGCCTGGCAGAGCATGGGCGTTCCGGTGACGGCGCAGGCCGTGCCGGGAGACGCCTTCTGGAGTACTGCCGAATTGGTGGACGTGCCAGAGCTTGTGGCGGCAACCGAGGCGGTGTTCTAGATGCAGGCTCTCGATACCCCTTTGGTCCTTGACTGCGAGGGTGCGCGGCTCCCGGCGATCGTGCACCGCCCAGCAGAGCCGGCGTCGACGCTGGGCGTCGTGGTGGTGGTCGGTGGGCCGCAGTACCGCGTAGGCAGTCATCGCCTATTCCTCCTGTTGGCCCGCGATCTGGCCGCACGGGGCATCCCCGTCTTGCGCTTTGACTACCGCGGCATGGGCGATGCCGAGGGCGAGTTCCAGGGGTTCGAGGCCGTGGGTCCCGACATCGCCGCGGCCGTGGATGGCCTCATGGCGGCCTGTCCGGAACTCGAAGGCGTGGTGCTTTGGGGGCTTTGCGATGCGGCCTCCGCGTCGCTGTTCTACGCGCCGGATGACCCCCGCGTCCGCGGACTGGTGCTGTTGAATCCCTGGGTGCGCACGGAGGCGGGTGGGGCACGGGCAATCGTACGCCACTACTATCGCCGGCGTGTCATCAGTCTTGAGTTCTGGAAGAAGCTGGTTCGAGGCGGCATCAATCCCGTGCGTGTCCTGCGCGGGATGAACGATCTGCTACGAAAGACACGGACGCCCGAGAAGACGCCCGCGACACTGCCGGACCGGATGGCCGACGGTCTGGAGGTTTTCGAGGGGGCAGTGCTGCTGATTCTTAGCGGTCATGACCTCACTGCGGACGAAT
>SKYZ01000448.1 GCA_007127625.1 Aquisalimonas sp.
GTACCGCGTTCAACTGGCCGACGCCGGACCATCTGCGGATGGTGTTTCTGCCCCATCTCGAGGATCTGGAAAAGGCGCTGGACAAGCTCGAGCGGTTCCTGCGCCGTTACCGCAAGGCGGCTTGACCAGGCCGCGGCAATCCGGGAGGTCCCGCATGCGCTACCATAAGATTCGGTTGTTCCTGGCCTTGGGGCTCGCCGTTCCGTCCCTGGCTCAGGCAGATGTCCAGGGCTACTGGCTTTCGGAGGAGGGGACCGCCCAGATCGAGCTCGCGCCCTGTGAACCGGGGTCCGACACTATCTGCGGCGAAATCGTCTGGCTGGAAGATCCTCGGGATGATGACGGGGAACCGCTGCGGGACGTCAACAACGACGATCCGGAATTGCGCGACCGGGAGATCGTCGGGCTCGAGATGGTGTGGGACATGGAGCCGGACTCGGGCCGCGAGAACCGCTGGAGCGGCGGCCGGATCTACGATCCCGAGAGCGGCAATACCTACCGCGCCCGCATGGACCTCGGCGAGGACGGCGAGACGCTGGACCTGCGTGGCTACGTCGGACTGCCCGCCTTTGGGCGCACCAGCACCTGGGCCCGTGAGCCCGAGCGTCGGTCGCTGGACTGACTGGTTTCGCTTGGCGAAATTCCGTTCCGAGGCTTGCGTTTTCCCGGGTAACCGCATACAAAGGTCGTTAAGCCGGTCCCCGCCGGCGCGTGCAAAAGAAAGGTCCGGGTTTTGCCGGGCCACAACGACATGACGACTTCGATGTCGTCGCTTGGAGGATAATCTATGCAGACCAAACACCGCTGGAGCGGTGTGCTTGCCGGTATTGCTGCCGCAAGTGCGCTGGCGCTCACGAGTCTCACCGCGGCCCAGGCCAACGACCCCATCCGCATCGCCTACATCGAGCCGCTGTCCGGGCCCTTTGCCAACGTCGGCGACGCCGGTCTGAAGCACTTCCGCTTTGCCGCCGACCGGCTCAACGCCGAAGGCGGGATCATGGGGCGGGACGTGGAAATCGTGCCCATGGACAACAGCCAGAGCCCCTCGGAATCCGCGCAGCTCGTGCAGCGTTCGGCTGACCAGGGGATTCCCTTCGTCACCCAGGGCAATGGCTCCAACGTGGCCGGCGCCATCATCGAGGCGGTGAACCGCAACAATCGCCGCAACCCTGACAACCGCGTGCTGTATCTCAACTACGCGGCGGTGGACCCGGCGCTGACCAACGAGCGCTGCAGCTTCTGGCACTTCCGCTTCGACGCCGAGAGCCGGATCAAGATCGAGGCGCTCACCAACTACATGCAGGAGCGTGACGATATTGAGAAGGTCTACTTCCTGAACCAGGATTACTCGCACGGCCACGTGATCGAGGAGACCGGTCAGGAAATGATCCGGGAGAAAATGCCCGACGTGGAGATCGTCGGCACCCAGCTGCACCCGATCGGTCAGGTGCGCGATTTCGCCCCCTACGTCTCCCGCATCCGCCAGTCCGGCGCCGATTCCGTGATCACCGGCAACTGGGGTAACGACCTCTCGCTGCTGGTGCGCGCGTCCCAGGACGCGGGCCTGGACGTGAATTTCTTCACCTACTACGGCGGCGGCCTCGGTGTGCCGGCGGCAGTTGGCCAGGCCGGCATCGACAAGGTCTCCCAGATCACCGAGTGGCATGCCAACGTCAACGTCGACGAAGGGCACGAGGACTACAAGACCTGGGTGGAAGACTTCAAGGAGCGCTACCCGGACATCGACTGGTACTACCACCGCGTCTACAACCAGATGTACATGCTGAAGGCCGCCATCGAAGAGGCCGGGACCACCGATGCCGAAGCCGTGGCCAATGCCTTGTCCGGCATGGAGTTCGAGTCCCACACCGGCACCGTCACCATGCGCGCCGATGATCACCAGCTGATTCAGCCGCTTTACATCTCCATCATGGATGGCGACGTGGAGTACGATGTGGAGAACACGGGCGTGGGTTTCCGTACCCTGTCCAAGATCTCCGCCGAAGAGGCCACGCTGCCGACCAGCTGCGAAATGCAGCGGCCGTAAGCCGATCCCGATAACGTCAACGCTAATCCCCTGGTGCCGGTCCGCAACGGGCCGGGCCAGGGGGGTTCGTGCCGGCACCGATCCGTGGTGGAACCCGCATGCTTGAAACCATAACGTTTTCCCTGCTGAACGGCCTGCTGTACGGCATGCTGCTGTTCATGCTCTCCAGTGGGCTGACCCTCATCTTCGGCATGATGGGTGTGCTCAACTTTGCCCACGCCAGCTTCTACATGCTGGGGGCCTACTTCGCCTATACCATGGGGCTGTATACCGGCTTCTGGGTGGCGCTGTTTCTCGCGCCGGTCATTGTCGGGCTCCTCGGCGCCGTGGTGGAACGCTACGGACTACGGCAGGTGCACCAGCACGGCCACGTCCCGGAGCTGCTGTTCACCTTTGGTCTCGCCTACGTGATCGAGGAACTGGTGCGGCTGTTCTGGGGCAACGTGCCCATGAACTACCGCGTCCCGGAAGCGCTGGACTTCCCGCTCTTCTCCCTGTTCGGCACCAACTACCCCGCGTTCCGCGTGTTCGTGCTGGTGGTGGCCATCGCCATGTTCGTCGGCCTGTATCTGCTGCTCAAACGCACCCGGGCCGGGCTGATCATCCAGGCATCCCTGTCCCGGCCGGACATGGTCTCCGCCCTGGGCCACAACGTGCCGCAGGTGTTCATGTGGGTGTTCGCCTTCGGCACCGGCCTCGCTGCGCTGGGCGGCGTTGTCGGCGGCATTCAGCTGGTCACGGAGCCGGGCATGGCCTTCATGATGGGCCCCATCGTGTTCGTGGTGGTGGTGGTCGGCGGCCTGGGTTCCATCCAGGGGGCGCTGATCGCCTCGATCCTCATCGGTGTGCTGCAGACCTTCGCCCTGTCCGTGGACTGGTCGCTGGCCAATGTCGGCATCCTGTTCGGCTACGCCGTACCGCCGGACAGCATCTTCGCCACCCTCTGGTACATGGATTCCACGCGCATTGCGCCCATCCTGCCCTACCTGCTTCTGGTGCTGATGCTGATTTTCCGCCCGCGCGGCCTGATGGGGAAACGTGAATCATGAGTGCATCGCAGACGAAATCCGCAAGCAGCGCGCGGCCGTCGGCCGGCACCCTGGTCCAGCATACCTGGCCGTGGCTGGCCGCGGTGGCGGTTGCCCTGGTGCTGCCGCTGATCTTCACCTCCAGCCATGCCCTGACGATGATGTCGCACATGGGCGTGATGATCATCTTCGCCCTGTCCTACAACATGCTGCTGGGCAATACCGGGTTGCTGTCATTTGGCCACGCGGTCTACTTCGGCCTTGGTGGCTACATGGCCATGCACATGCTGCGCTACATCGAGGCCACGGGCTTCGGCATGCCGCTGGAGTTGGTGCCCCTGGTGGGGGCGGCAGGCGGCCTGCTGTTCGGGTTGATCTTCGGTTCGGTCTCCACCCGCCGCGCTGGGGTGGTTTTCGCCATGATCTCCCTGGGCATCGGCGAAATGGTCAGTGCCAGTTCGCTGATGTTCACCGGTTTCTTCGGTGGCGAAGCGGGTCTGTTCGGTAACCGGGAGGCGCCAACCTCGCTGTTCGGGATCGACTATGGCCCTGGGATCGCCGTCTATTATCTCGTGGTTGCCTGGGCCCTGATCGCCGCGGTGCTGATCTTCATGCTGCGCAAGACCCCTCTGGGCTGGATGGCCAATGCCGTCCGGGATAACCCGGAACGGGCGCAGTTCGTGGGCTACAACCCGGTGATGGTGCGCTTCGTCCAGTTCGTCCTGTCTGCCACCTTCGCCGGCCTTGCCGGCGGCCTGTTCATCATCGCCGACGAGATCATCACCGACGAAACCGTGGGCATGATCCAGTCGGGCATCGTCCTGCTCAGTGCCTACATTGGCGGCATCGGCGTATTCATCGGGCCGGTGATCGGTGCCATTCTTGTCGTGTTCCTGGAGAGCGAGCTGTCGTCCGTCACCGATGCCTGGCTGCTGTACTTCGGCCTGCTGTTCGTGGGCGTGGTCATGTTTGCACCGCAGGGGCTGGCCGGCCTGGGCTTCCAGTGGTTTGCCGCCTTGCGCAGTGGTGACTGGGGCGGCTCCATGCTGGCCCGCGGCTACGCCGCCGGGACGTTGCTGGTGGCGCTGGTCGGGCTGGTTGCGGTGATCGAGATGGCGTACCACATCTTCCGGCACTGGAATCCGCAGGAGCCGATGACGCTGTTTCTGGTTACCTTCAACGCCACAAATGCTCTGCCGTGGGTGCTGGCATTCGGCGTGATCGCCGCCGCCATCGCCGTGTACGTGGTTCACGCCCGGCCGATGCTCAAACAGGCCGCAGGCAGGAAGGAGGGTCAAGCATGAGCGAGCAGGGAGCGCTGACCCTCGAAGGGGTCACCAAGAACTTCGGCCGCGCGGAGATCATCCGCGGTGTGGA
>SKYZ01000310.1 GCA_007127625.1 Aquisalimonas sp.
CAGGGTAGGATCATCGGTGGGCGCAACCGTGAGACATTAGATATTGTAGCCACGGGACGAAAACAGCCCGGCGACCCTGGACAGGGCACCGAAGTCGTTCTCGACCAGGATGGAAATGATATGGCGCATACAATCCTTCTCGGAAGCTCGCTCATGTCTCACGCGGGCTCCGTCCGTGGCCCGCGCATGGACCGGGACGCGCCACGCCGGGTGGCCATGACCTGACGACCCGACGGCAATGGAAAACGCATGAGAAACAGCCACAACTGGCTGGTGAAAGGGCGCAAAGCTACTGTGGATTGCGTGGGACGTCAAGGCGCAGCTGGCTGCACTGTAACCGCAAGACGCGACACTAAGGAAGGCAGCATGATTCTACGAACTCTTCTGGCGATGACACTTGGGCTGACCCTGGCCGCACCGGCCATGGCGGACATTTACCGCTGGACCGATGACGACGGCCAGGTCCACTTCGGCGAGAACCCGCCACCAGGGGTGGATGCCGAGCAGCTGGACAGTCCCGCCGCACCAGCGCCGTCCGACAGCGAGCCGGCCCCGGAAGCCGGGCAGACCGACGACACGGAAGAAGCCGCGGCACCGGACGACGCCCCCGATCCGGCCCTGGCCGGGATGTGCGACGACGTGCGCCAGAATGCCGAGGTCTACGCCGACGAATCGGTGCGGCGGGTGCAGCGCGAAGACGGCGAAGTGGAAGTCCTCACGCCGGAGGACCGCGAACAGCGCCTGGAGGAGGCCGAGGCCTTCCTGGACGAGCACTGCTGAAGACGCGGCGGAAACCCGTTCGAACGCAGCCGGGCCTGTCTCCGGCGCGGCCGCCTGCGGTATGCTGTGCCGCCCGCGCCGGCGGCCGGCCCCCTGAACAGCAACAAGGAACCGATCAGGCAGATGCGACTTTCCCGATTCCCCCTGTCCACCACCAAGGAGACTCCCGCTGACGCCGAGATCGTCAGCCACCAGCTGATGCTGCGCGCCGGCATGATCCGCAAGCTCGCCGCCGGGCTCTACACCTGGATGCCGCTGGGCCTGCGGGTGCTGCGCCGGGTCGAGGACATCGTCCGCGAGGAGATGAATCGCAGCGGCGCGGTGGAGCTGCTGATGCCGGCTGTTCAGCCCGGCGAGCTTTGGCGGGAGACGGGGCGGTGGGACAAGTTCGGTCCGCTGCTGCTGCGCTTCAGTGACCGCCATGACCGGGAATTCTGTTACGGACCCACCCACGAGGAGGTGATCACCGACCTGGTGCGCCGGGAGATCCGCAGCTACAAGCAGCTTCCCCTGAACCTCTACCAGATCCAGACCAAGTTCCGCGACGAGACGCGCCCCCGCTTCGGTGTCATGCGCGCGCGGGAATTCCTGATGAAGGATGCCTATTCCTTCCATGTGCACGAAGGCTCCCTGGCGGAGACCTACCAGGTGATGTACGACACCTACAGTCGCATCTTCGAGCGCACCGGGCTGAACTTCCGCGCGGTACAGGCGGACTCCGGCGCCATAGGTGGCAGCATCTCCCACGAATTCCACGTCCTCGCCGAATCCGGGGAGGACGCCATCGTGTTTTCCGACGGCAGCGATTACGCCGCCAACGTGGAACTCGCACCTACCCTGCCCCAGGATCAGGAGCGTCCGGCAGCGGCGGCGGCCATGACGACCGTGGACACGCCCGGCGTCCACACCATGGACGACCTCGTCGCCGCCCTGGACGTGCCGCTGACACGCTGCGTCAAGACCCTGCTGGTGCAGGGCAGCGAAGCACCCGTGGTGGGGCTGTTGCTGCGCGGCGATCACAGCCTCAACGAACTCAAGGCGGAGAAGCACCCCGCCGTGGCCGAACCGCTGACCATGGCATCCCCCGAGGCAATCCGGCGGGCGGCGGGCTGCGGCCCGGGATCCGTCGGCCCGGTGGGCCTGGACGTCCCGCTCATCGCCGACCACGCGGCGCTGCCGCTGGCGGACTTCGTCTGCGGCGCCAACACCGAGGGACAGCACTTCACCGGCGTCAACTGGGGGCGGGATCTGCCGGAGCCGGCGGCCGCTGACCTGCGCGAAGCCGAGGCCGGCGACCCGAGCCCCGACGGCCGTGGCCGGCTGGGCGTCGCCCGCGGCATCGAGGTGGGTCACATCTTCCAGCTCGGCACCCGCTACAGTGAAGACATGGATGCCACCGTGCTGGACGAGAACGGCGCGGCTCAGCACCTGCACATGGGCTGCTACGGCATTGGCGTATCGCGGATCGTGGCGGCAGCCATCGAGCAGAACCACGACGCCAACGGCATGATCTGGCCCGAGGCCATTGCGCCGTTCACGGTGGCCGTGGTGGGGATCAACATGAACAAGTCCGAGCGCGTCGCCGCCACCGCCGAGCAGATCTATCAGGAGCTGCTGGCACAGGGTGTGGACGCGGTGCTGGACGACCGCGACGCCCGCCCCGGGGTCAAGTTCGCCGACATGGAACTGATCGGCATCCCCCACCGCATCGCCGTCGGCGATCGCGGCCTGGAGCAGGGAATGGTGGAGTACCGCGGGCGGCGTGATACGGACAACCAGGACGTGGCCGTTGACCATGTGGTGGCGCACATCCTCACGAAACTGGGGCAGTAGTAATCCGCCGGTGCCGGCGCGGCTCCTGTGCCTGCTGCTGGCGCTGATCCTCTGGGGCGGCGCCGCTGCGGCCCAAGAACGTCACCCGGTACAGCCGGAGCTGCGCGAGCGTCTCAAGGACGCCGTGGAACGCTCCGAGAGCTTCGAGAACCGGTTCGTCGCCCAAGTCTGGCTGATGGACATGAGCCAGCGGCTCGCCAGTCAGGTGCAGGACTACGACGAACGCCTGGAACTGCTGCGCCAGGTGCACTTCGAGGCGCAACGCGTCAATCTGCGCCCGGAACTGGTGCTGGCGGTCATCGAGGTGGAGAGCAATTTCAACCGCTACGCGATCTCGCCGGTGGGCGCACGCGGACTGATGCAGATCATGCCGTTCTGGCTGGAGGAGATCGGGCGCCCCGACGACAACCTCTTCGAGGTGGAGACGAACCTGCGCTTCGGGACCACCATCCTGCGCCATTACCTGGACAAGGAGAACGGCGATCTCACCCGCGCCCTGGCCCGCTACAACGGCAGTCTGGGGCAGACCTGGTATCCCGAGCGGGTGTACCGGGCCATGGAGAAGCGCTGGTACCGGCATTAGCTGGCCCGGTGCATAGAGAACACGCTACAGGTGCCTGCGCCGGCCCTATTCGGCGGCTTTCAGCGCCGCTGCACCGCCGACCACGTGACCTTCGTCATCCAGCTCCGGATACTCCAGGCCACACGCACGGCAGTAGCGGGCGATCTTCGGCTGCATCCACTCGAACAGTGTGCGGCGGTAGGTTTCCTCGTCCATCCGGCACCGGTCGTACATGCCTGCCGCGGCGCGCTGGCGTTGCGCCTCGTAGAGGATTACCGCCGCGGCGACGGAGACGTTCAACGATTCCGTCAGACCCGCCATGGGAATACTGACATGGGCATCCGCCGCCGCGACGGCCGTCGGCGGCATGCCTTCCAGCTCCTGCCCCAGGATCACCGCGGTGGGTCCAGTGTAGTCCAGCGCACGGAAATCCGACGCCTCCGGAGACGCGTGAGCGGCCAGGAGCCGAAAACCCTGTCCGCGCAGCATGGCCAGGCCGGCGCTGATCTCCTCATGCTGCTGCAGCGTCACCCAGCGGGTGATGCCCGCCGAAGCGGTGCGCTTGATGGCCAGCTTGCCGTCCTGACCGATACTGTGCAGCACCGGCACGCCCACGGCGTCGCAGCTGCGGATCACTGCAGACACGTTGTGCTCCTTGTGTACACCGGCCATGACCACCGTCAGGTCCGGCTGGCGCATTCTCAGCGCCTTCTGCATGCGATGCAGGCGCTCGGCACTCATTGCTGGACAATCCCTCCCGATGTCGGTGACAACCCGTGGCGGCCGCGACCATTGCGCCGGCTCCACGCATGGGTCAGTGTTCTGTCCCAACGCCGTATTCTACGGTACCAATCGTTGCGCAGTGACTAACCTCCAGCAAAAGCGAGGATGCCAATGGCAAACGTACTCATCGCCGGCTGCGGTGACCTGGGAACCGGTGCGGGCCTCGCGCTCGCCGATGCCGGACACCGGGTCTGGGGTCTGCGGCGCCGTCCGGAGCAGATCCCCTCCCCCATCCAGGCACTGGGCGGCGACTTCTCCCGCCCCGACGGCCTGCCGGCGCTACCGGACGCCCTGGACGTGGTCTATTTCATTGCCACACCGGGGCGTTTCGAGGACGAGGCCTATCGCCTGGCCTACGTGGAGGGCATGCGCAACCTGCTGGCGGCGCTGGATCGGCAGGGACACTCTCCCCGGCGCATGATCCTGGTCAGCAGCTCGTCGGTCTATGGCATCACGGACGGCAGCTGGGTGGACGAGGACACGCCGGCCGTAC
>SKYZ01000104.1 GCA_007127625.1 Aquisalimonas sp.
AAGTCGGTTGGAGGAGAAGCTGATGAAAGCTGCCCAGTTCGCCTATGCGCGAGCAAATGACGTATCGCATGCGCTCGCCCTGTGGTCCGAGGCCGGCGAGGATGCGCAGATCCTCGCAGGAGGCCAGAGCCTGATCGCCGGTCTCGGGCTGCGCCTCGCCGATACGCCCGCGCTGATCGATATCAATCATGTGCCTGGCCTTTCCGGAGTCGAGGAGTCAGGTGACCGGATCCGCATCGGCGCCATGACCCGTCACGCGGAGCTGGCACGCGATCCCCTGGTGGCAAGGCATGCGCCTGCGATCGCTGAAGCTGCGCCCTTGATTGCACACCCGGCCATTCAGGCCCGCGGAACCATCGGCGGCTCGCTGGCCTACGCCGACCCTGCCGCCGAGTTCCCTGCGTGCGTGGTGGCGTTGAATGCGGAGCTGGTAGTACAGGGCCAGGAAGGCGAACGCCGCATTCCTGCTTCCGAGTTCTTCCTGGGTTTGTACGAGACCGCTCTGGAGCCGTTCGAGCTGCTCACTGCCATCGAGATCCCCAAGGCGGGAAGCCGCCGCCAGACCGTGCAGGAGCTGGTGCGCCGGCACGGCGACTACGCCATCGTCGGCCTCGTCCTCGCAGCGGAAGTAAAGGGCGACAAGTTCGGTGACCCGAAGGTGGTCTATTTCGGAGTCGGCGATGCGCCGGTGGTGGCTGAAGGGGCTGCACGAGCGCTGGCGCGGGGCGACGTGGACGGCGCCCTGAACGCCCTGGACGACGACCTCGACCCACCTGGTGATCTCTCCGGTGGACCGGAAACCAAGCGCCATCTGGCCCGGATCATCCTGCAGCGGGCCATGAAAGCGTTGCAGGCGAAATAGGGGAGCGGGCATGAGCGAGAACAATTTTGCATACGAAGTGGACGTCACGGTCACCGTCAACGGTGAGCGCGTCTCCCGGCGCGTGGATGCGAGACGTCACCTGGTGGATTTCCTGCGCCTGGACGTCGGGCTGACCGGCACGCATACCGGCTGTGAACACGGTGTGTGCGGCGCGTGCACGGTCCAGGTCAACGGCGACGTGGTGCGCGGCTGTTTGATGCTGGCGGCCCAGGCGGACGGCGCCGAGATCTGGACCATTGAGGGATTGTCCGACAACGGCTCGCTGGGCGCGCTGCAGAAGGCATTCGTCGAGCGTAACGCCCTGCAGTGCGGTTTCTGCACACCGGGCATGCTGATCACCGCGGCAGACCTTCTCGCCCGTGAAAACCAGCCCTCGCGTGAGGAAATCCGAGAGCACATTTCCGGCAACTACTGCCGATGCACGGGTTACGAAGCGATCGTCGACGCAGTGGAAATGGCGGCGGGCACCCGTTCCGGCGCCAGCCAGGCGGGAGGAGACTCGGAATGACTATTGATCTCAACCAGGTCGATCGACCCAACAGCTACATCGGCAAGACCGTTCCGCGACCCAACGCCCGCAAGCTGGTGGAGGGGCGGGGCCAGTACGTCGATGACGTCCACCTTCCGCGCACGGTGCACGTGGCCTACCTGCGCAGCCCCTATGCTCACGCCCGCATCAAAGGCATCAACACCGACGCCGCAATGGCGATACCCGGTGTGCTGCGCGTGTTTACGGGCCACGACCTCAAAGAGGTCTGCACGCCCTGGGTGGCCACCCTGGATCATCTCAAGGGCATGAAGTCTGCCCCGCAGCACGCGCTCGCCGTGGAGCGCGCCATGTGGGTGGGCGAGCCAGTGGCCGCTGTGGTGGCGGAAAGCCGGGCCGTGGCCGAGGACGGCGCCGCGGTGCTGGAGGTGGATTTCGAACCTCTGCCGGTGGTGGCGGACATGGAAACCGCCCTGGACCCGGACACCCCGGTGCTGCACGAGGAACTGGGCGACAACCTCACCTTTACCCGCACCCACGAGGCCGGAGACGTGGCCGACGCCTTCGCCTCGGCGGCACACGTGGTCGAGGAGACCTTCCACACCGGAAGGCACACCGGCGTCTGTCTGGAGCCGCGTTCCATTCTGGCGGACTACAACCGTTCGGAGAATCAGCTCACGGTCTACTCCGCCACCCAGGCCCCGCACATGATCCAGTCGTCCTTCGCCAAGCACCTGGATCTGCCCGAGGGCAAGGTGCGGGTGATCTGTGGAGACGTGGGCGGCTCCTACGGCATTAAGGTACACATCTACCCGGACGAGATGGCCACGGCGGCCATTTCGCGCATCATGGGACGGCCGGTGAAGTTCATCGCCGATCGGCTGGAGTCGTTCACCTCCGACATCCACGCCCGGGATCACCGTGTAACGGCACGCATGGCGGTGGACAGCAACGGCAAGATCACCGCGCTGGAGATCGACGACCTCACCGGCATCGGGCCGTATTCCGTCTATCCGCGCACCAGCGCCGTGGAAGGCAATCAGGTGGTGAATCTGTGCGGCGGGCCGTACGATCTCGCCAACTACAAGGCCACCACAAAGGTGGTGATGCAGAACAAGGCGCCCATGTGCCAGTACCGTGCTGTGGGTCATCCCATCGCCTGCGCTGTCACCGAGGGCATGGTGGACCTGGCCGCCGAGGCCCTGGACCTGGATCCGGTGGAACTGCGCCGGCGCAATCTGGTACCGGATGACGCCTACCCCTATACCGCCGCCAGCGGCATGAAGTTCGAGGGGCTGTCCCACCACGCCAGCCTCGACAAGCTGCTGGAGACCATGGGCTACGACGAACTGCGCCGCGAACAGGGGGATCTGCGCGGCAAGGGCGTTTATCGCGGTATCGGCATTGCCAGTTTCATTGAGCTCACCAATCCGAGCCCGTTCATGTACGGCATCGGCGGTGCGCGGATTTCCGCGCAGGACGGCGCCACCGTGCGTATGGACCCCGACGGTTCGCTGGTGGTGCTCTCCGGGGTCACCGAACAGGGTCAGGGGACCGAAGGCATGCTTGCTCAGGTGGTGGCCGAGAGCGTCGGTGTGCGCATCGACACCGTAAAGGTGATTACCGGCGACACCCAGACCACCCCCTACGGCGGCGGAACCTGGGCCTCGCGGGGCGCGGGCATCGGCGGTGCCGCGGCTTTTCGGGCGGGCCGCGCACTACGGGACAACATTCTGCAGGTGGCCGCAGCCATGCTGCAGAGCACGCCGGACGAGCTGGACATTATCGATGGCGCGGTGAAAGATCGAACCACGGGTGAGGAGCGCATGCCCCTCGCCGAACTGGGCCGCATCGTCTATTTCCGGGGCGACACCCTGCCCAAGGATCTTGACCGGGAAATGGTGGCCACCCGCCACTACATCACCAGCGACTACCCCTTCGCCTTCACCAATGGCATCCAGGCGAGCCTGGTGGAAGTGGACGTGGAGACGGGGTTCGTCAAGCTGCTCAAGCACTGGTGCGTCGAGGACTGCGGCCGGGTGATCAACCCGCAACTGGTGGACGAACAGATCCGCGGCGGCATCGTGCAGGGGCTCGGCGGTGCACTGTTCGAGGAGTGTGTGTACTCGGAGGAAGGACAGCTCGAGAACGCCAACATGGCCGATTACCTGGTACCCATGGCTTCGGAAATGCCGGACATGGTCATCGGCCACGTGGAGACGCCCACCCAGGAATCGGAGCTGGGCGCCAAGGGGGCAGGGGAAGCCGGCACCGCGGGTGCACCGGGCGCAGTGATGAACGCCATCAACGACGCCATCCGGCCGTTCGGCGGTCGGGTCACCCGCATGCCGTTCACGCCGGAGCGGATTCTTGCCGCCCTGGGCAAGGTCCCGGATCCGGACAGCCGCTAACGGCGTGCAACGGAACTGATAAAAGGCCGGCATCACGCCGGTGATTAGAGAGACGGAGGAGACACCATGAAACGAACCATCCAGTCGCGGAAGACCGCCGGGCTCAGCGCCCTTGCGCTGAGCGCCCTGATCGTGGGAAGCACTGCCTCGGCCACAGAGACCATCCGTGTCGAGATCGGCTCCAGCCACCCCACCCAGAACATCTGGGTATGGGCCATGCAGAACGTCTTCCAGCCGGAGGTGAACCGCATTCTCGAGGAGAACGGTGGCAACTACCAGGTCAACTGGCGGGAGTCCTATGGCGGCACGCTGTTCGATTTCGGTGACACCCGGACCTCCCTGCGCGACGGCATCGTCGACGTGGGCATGGTCGGCACCGTCTGGGAGGGCTCGGACATGCCGCTGCAAAATGTCACCTACTTCACGCCGTTTGCCACCGAGGATCACGAACTGCTCATCCAGATCTTCGACGAGCTCAACACCGAGGTGGACGCGCTGGTGGACAGCTGGAGTTCCCAGAACATGGTGCACCTGTCCTCGCTGATCACGGACAGCTACGACATCTACGCCACCAGTCAGGTGGAGAGCCTGGATGATCTGCGCAACATGCGCATCAACGCACCGGGCTCCTCGGCCAACTGGCTGTCGGGAACCGGCGCAACGCCGGTGGACGGCGCACTGACCACCTACTACACCAACATCCAGACCGGCGTTACCGAGGGTGCGCTGTCGTTTGCCACCGGCATCGAACCCACCCAGGTGTACGAGGTGGCCCCGGAACTCACCCGCGTGGGCATCGGCGCCATGTACTTCGGCAGTGTCGCCGTCAACAAGGACTTCTTCGAGGGACTGCCGGAGGAGGTTCAGGACGCGTTCCTGAAGGCTGGCAACGAGACCTCGCTGCGCCACGGCGAGTACGTGACCGATCAGATGGACCAGGCGCTGGAGAAGATGCAGGCGGAGGGGCTGAACGTCAGCGAACTGCCCGCATCCGAGAAGGAACGCTGGGTGGAGAGCCTCCCCGAGAGCATCGTCGAGGAGTGGCTCGACATGGGCGGGGATGACGCCGAGGAACTGCTCAAGTCCTACTTCGACCTCCTGCGTGAGCACGGCGAGGAGCCGCTGCGCGACTGGGACGAAGTGGTTCGCTAAAGCGTCATTCGCTCAAAGAGTGCACCGGCCAGGCGCCGGTGCACTCTTCGCGTTCGTCGAACCGGGGGTGCGCCGTGGGCAGCACGGAAGAAGAACTCCGCGACACGATCAAGGGCGGCGAGGGACTGGAGGCCGGTCTGTTCCGTTATATCCCGATGGTCTTCGGGGCGCTGGGGACGGTCTGGATTCTCGCTCTCATGTTCCTGATCGTCGCTGACGTGGTCGGCCGCAATTTCCTCAACATGCCGATTACCGGGGTGGCCGAATTTGCCGGCCGCTCGGTGGTGGCCATTGTCTACCTGCAGCTGGCCTGGGCGGTGGTCTCCGGACGGCTGACCCGTGCCGGGTTTGTGCTCAACCTGCTTGCGGAACGACTGCCCCGGGTGCGATGCGCCCTGGAAATCTTCTATCTGCTGGTTGGTGCCACGCTGTTCGCCCTGCTGATCACCGCATCCTGGGGGTCGTTCGTGGATGCCTGGGTGAGCGGGCAATACTTCGGTGTGCGCGGGCAGTTCACCATGCCGACCTGGCCGTTCCGCGGACTGGTGGTGCTCGGTTCCGCACTGGCACTGCTGTCGTTTCTGGCACTGATCCCGGTCAATGTCCGCAGGCTCATCGAAGGGAGGGCGGAAGTCGTATGACGGACCTTGGCCTCGGGCTGACGCTGATCGTCCTGCTTTTCTTCCTGGTCATCATGGGGATGCACATCGCCGTCGCCCTGATGAGCGTCGCCTTTCTTGGTGTGTGGGTGGTGCGGGACAACATCGATCTCGCCTTCAACCTCATGTACATGGCCGGCTACAACGCCATTTCGAACTACATATTCGCGACCATTCCCCTGTTCGTGCTCATGGGGCTACTGGTGAGCATATCCAACGTCGGCCGCGACACTTTCGACGTGGCTGCATCGCTGCTGCGCCGGGTCAGCGGGGGGCTCGGCGTCGCCACGGTCGCGGCCAACACCGTGTTCGCCGCGGTCACCGGCGTTTCCATCGCCTCTGCCGCCGTCTTCACCAAGGTGGCTGTCCCGGAAATGTCGCGGCTCGGCTATCAGAAGGCATTCGCAGCCGGGACCGTGGCTGGTAGTTCTGTGCTGGGCATGATGATTCCGCCCAGCCTGCTGCTGATTGTCTACGGCATTCTCGCCGAGGTCTCCATCGGCCACATGTTCCTGGCGGGTGTGCTGCCGGGGCTACTGCTGGCGGTGAACTTCGTGATCATGATTCTGCTGCTGGCCCGCTTCGCGCCGAACATGGTCTACAACATGGCTGAGAAACTGAAGACGGCCCATCAACAGGAGGCGGAGCGCCTGATGGGCATTGGCGAGATCTGCACCAAGCTCGTGCCCATTCTGCTGCTGGTGGCGCTGGTACTGGGCGGCCTGTACTCCGGTTTCTTCACGCCCACCGAGGCGGGCGGCGTGGGCGCGTTCGGCGCGCTGATACTGGCACTCGCTCGCCGCAGCCTGAACGCCTCCCGCGCCTGGCAGGTCCTGTGGGAGACCGGCAGCGTGGCCGTGGGTATTCTTATCCTGCTCATTGCCGCCAGCTTCTACAGCCGCATGCTCGCCATGGTGGGCATGCCGGCGGAGATTGCCATGTTCGTGCAGGATGCAGGCTTCGGCCCGTTCGGCTTCCTGCTGATCTACGTGCTCATCGTGCTGTTGCTGGGCATGATTCTCGATTCCACGTCGATTCTGCTGATCATGACCCCCATCGCCGTGCCCATCGCGCAGGACTTCGGCTTCCATCTGGTGCACTTCGGCATCATTACCGTCATTGCCGTGGAAATCGGACTGCTCACACCACCGTTCGGTATATCCATCTACACGGTGAAATCCACGTTGAACGACCCGAATGTGTCCGTGGAATCGATTTTTGTCGGCGTACTGCCTTTCGTCGCCATCATGCTGGTCACTCTGATGCTCATCGCCTGGTTTCCGTGGCTGACACTGGCTCTGATCTGAACCGAACGAGGAGAGACGCTTCGTGGATATTCGTGGTGAATACGACATTCCTGCCGACCGCAACACCGTTTGGCAGGCCATCAATGACCCCGAGGTCCTCAGGGAGTGCATCCCCGGCTGCGAGCAACTCGTACCGACTGATGACGGTTCCGGCTTCGACGCAACCGTGACTGCCAAGGTCGGCCCGGTGAAGGCGACCCTCAATGGGACGGTGACCCTGAAGGACGTCGAGGAGGCACGCAGCTACACCATCGTCGGCGAGGGAAAAGGTGCTGCGGGATTTGCCAAGCTCACGGCCCCCGTCTCCCTCGAGGACAATGGTGAAGGCGGAACACGGCTGAGCTACACTGCGGACGCCCAACTCGGGGGCAAGCTCGCTCAACTCGGCTCGCGACTGGTGCAGAGTACCGCCCGCAAGTACGCCGACCAGTTCTTCAGCGCCTTGAGTGCACGTTTGTCCGGTGGTGAAGGAACGCAGGAGGCGGCAGAGCCTGCGGCTTCCGCCACAGCCAGCGCTTCCGGCGGCAACTGGATGCTGTACGGCGGCTTCGGTGTCGCCGCGGTCATCCTCCTGCTCTGGGCGCTCTTGTAAGGGGTGGCCGTCAGCGAGCGAAAAGGGACAGGAGCTGCTCGACCATGGCGGCGCCCAGGCGGTCAGCTGTGGGGATGGTCACGGAGTTCCGGTAATACGGAGTAACATCATGACCAATCCCGATGGCCGTCAGTTCCACAGGTGAGCGCGCCTCTATGTGATGAATGACCTCCTGAAGATGGGCTTCCAGGAATCCTGTTGGATTCGTGTCCCGGGTCATGCCGTCACGGGGCAGACCATCGGAGATGACCATGAGGAGACGGCGCTGCTCGCGTCGTTGCGCGAGCCGGTGAAAGGCCCACTGGAGAGCTTCACCGTCGATGTTCTCTTTGAGCAGATCGTCCTGTAACAGGAGCCCGAGGTTGCGACGCGTGCGCCGCCAGGGCTCGTCGGCCCCCTTGAATATGATATGCCGCAGGTCGTTGAGACGACCTGGATTGGCAGGGCGTCCCGCCCTTGCCCAGGCTTTGCCGGATTCGCCGCCCTGCCAGAACCGTGTTGAAAAACCGAGCACTTCTACGCGGATGGTGCAGCGGGCCAGCGCCTCCCCCATGGCAATGGCACACAGGGCTGCCAGTCGGATCGGACGGCCGCGCATGGAACCGGAGCAGTCGATCAGCAACGTCAACGCGGTGTCCGGGAATGGCGCCGGCTCCTCCTGGCGGAACGGAAGTATCATTGCGGGGTCCGCGACGACGGACGCCAGCCGCGCGGGATCCAGCACACCGTCCTCCTGTTCGAACACCCACCTTCGGCGCTGTCGGGTCTGCAGGGCGCGCTCAAGCCGGCGCGCGAGCCGCATGATGGCCCGGCGCTGGTGGACGGTTTCGCGGCCGAGCTGTTGGTACAGCCGGTCGAGTTCAATCCGGTCGCAGCGTGTGTCGGCGCGGATGGTTTCGTCATATGCGCGTGTAAACACCCGGTACGCGGTCTGCGCGCCACTCTCCAACTGGCGGAGGGAAATGGTGTGCTGGTCGCCCTCGTCCTCGGTCTGCGATGGCGCAGACTCCCGTGTGCCACTGTCGCTCTCGCCGGACTGCGCGACGACCATCCCCGCTTCACTGCGGACGCCGGAATCACCGGCGTCCCCGGACAAGGCGGCGGCGGACTCCGTCGCGTCGTCGGTGGTGGTACCTGCGTCGTCAACGGCGGACGCACCGGTTTCGTGCTCCGAGGCAATGCCAAGCGCAGCCGGTAGTCGGGCCGCCTGTCGGGCGAAGCGGGCCTGCGTGGCTACCGCTGCCTGCAGATCCGCGACCAATGGCATCAGGGCAGCGGCAATGTGGTGTCGGCGTGAACCGACGATGCGAGACGCGGTCTCCGGCAAGGCGCGTCCGGTGAGCTGTTCCCGCAGCCAGAGCCCTGCCGCCATGGCCAACGGCGTGTCGACGTCCGCTGCCGCCCCGTCCGGCACCGCATCACGACAACGCCTCTCCAGGGACGCATCCAGATTGCGCGTCACACCAATCAAGGCCGGATCGGCGAGAACGGATATCCGCGCTTCCTCTGCCCAGTCGTACAACGCCCGCGCGGCGGACGCTGCCGGCGCGTGGCGGTCATGCTCCTGCGGTTGGTGGTGGCGATGCTTGAGTGCCTCCAGGTCCACCAAACCCCGGAGCGCATCGAGATCTGCAGCCGCCGGGTCGCCTGGCATGGGGATCTCGCGATCCGTGACCCTGCCGTCGGCGGACGACGCGACGAACTGCAACGCGAACCGCGGATCCCTACACAGTGCCCGCCCGGTCGCCGCCTGGGCGCGACAAAAGCGCTCGCGGGCTTCAGCCATGGCGGATGCCGCCCTGCTTGAGCCGGAGACAGTCGGCTTTGGGTGTCGGGGGCTCACCCATGCACCGCTGGTAGTACTCTTCGATGATGTCGCGCTCCAGCGGGTCGGACTTGTTCAGGAACGTGAGCTGGAACGCGAAGGCGGTGTCGCCGAAGATTTCTGTGTTCTCCAGCCACGTGATGACAGTGCGCGGCGACATGAGCACCGACAAATCGCCGTTGATGAAACCAGTGCGGGTCAGCGCCGCGGTGGAAATCATGCGCGAAATCGTCTCCTTACCGCTGGCCGTGCGCCAGTGAGGAAGCTTGCGCAGCGCGATCTCCACTTCGGTGTCGTGGTCGATGTAATTCAGCGTGGAGAGGATGTTCCAACGGTCCATCTGCCCCTGATTGATTTGCTGGGTGCCATGATAGAGGCCGCTGGTGTCGCCCAGGCCCACGGTATTAGCGGTGGCGAAGAGGCGGAACCCGGCGTGCGGGCTGATCACCCGGTTCGCGTCCAGCAGCGTGAGCTTGCCTTCGGCTTCCAGCACCCGCTGAATGACGAACATGACGTCCGGGCGGCCCGCGTCGTATTCGTCGAAGACCAGCGCAACTGGACGCTGCAGCGCCCAGGGGAGAAGACCCTCACGGAACTCGGTGACCTGTACACCGTCACGCACCACGATGGTGTCGCGCCCGACCAGGTCCATGCGGCTGATGTGGCTGTCGAGGTTGATGCGTATACAGGGCCAGTTGAGGCGCGCAGCGACCTGCTCGATGTGCGTAGACTTCCCGGTGCCGTGAAACCCCTGCACCATGACCCGCCGGTTATGTGTAAATCCGGCGAGTATCGCCATGGTGGTAGCGGTATCGAAGTGGTAGCTTTCATCGACTTCAGGAACGTGGTCCGTTTTGTCATGAAATGCGGGAACAAGCAGATCCATGTCAATGCCGAATGTTTCCCTCGCATTCACACGGGTGTCCGGCTTCATTTCCTGGGTCAGTGGCGATCTGTATTCCGTCATTTTTCCTCACCAATAGATGGTCAGTGCCATCGGGAGATATGGAGAACGGCGGCCAGGAGTGGAACAACTGATATGCCGAAATGAACGGCAAGTCGATCGAACCCCGGCTCTTTTTGATGCTACGCTCGAGCCGGTGGAGTGAACGGTACACACGCGTGTTGCCACAAGGGAGCGTTTTTCGTGAGCGAACTGAAATCGGAAAAAGCCAACAACCCCGGCCGGCCCAGAAAGCGCCTGGATCCGCAGGACAGAGAGCGTCAGATCGTCGACGAGGCGATCCGCTTCTTTGCCGAAGTCGGTTTCGACGGGCAGACACGCGAATTGGCGAAACGTCTGGACATCACGCAACCTCTTCTTTATCGGTATTTTCCAAGCAAGGAAAGCCTGATCGAGCGCGTATATCAGGAAACCTTTTTCAAGCGCTGGCAACCGCAATGGGAGGATTTGCTCGCGGACAGGAGTCGCTCGCTCGAGGACAGGCTGATCCAGTTCTACGAGGAGTACACGCGTGCCATATTCACCTATGAGCAGGTAAGGATATTCATGCTGGCCGGGTTGTCCGGTGGAGACCTCAATCGCCGCTACCTCAGTATCGTGCGGGAAAAGCTGCTGGAGCCGGTTTGCCGGGAAATGCGAGAGATCAGCGGACTTCCGGGCACCGACGAAATCCCGCTCACGGAAGAGGAGGTGCAGCTGGCCACCAGCATGCACGGGAGCATCTACTACATGGGCATCCGCAAGTGGATCTACCATTTGCCCTTTCCCGAGGATCTGGACCTCCATGTCGCACGTGTTATCCGCGCCTTCCTCCGCGGCACCCCGCCAACGCTGCGGGAGCATTTCCGCGACCACTACGCTTTGAGCTGATCCCCGGTGCTTGCCTTTTTTCACTGGCCGGGTAAGCTCGCCTTTGAATTGAGCAATTGATAAATAATATCACGCCCTGCCGCCGGTTGCAGTGACTCGCCGGCGGTGGTCCCGCTGTTCGCAAGTAAGAGGAGACAAGACCCATGACCGCATACTGGCTGGCGATGGTGGATGTTCACGATGAAGATGCCTACAAGGGCTACGCGCAGCGTGCGCCGGCGGCCGTAGAAGCCTACGGGGGACGGGTGCTTGCCCGCGGCGGGGAGCGGGTCGCTCTGGAAGGCGCTGCCCCGCCGGGACGCGTGGTGATCATCGAGTTTGACAGCGTCGAGCAGGCAGAGGCGTGCTTCAACTCACCGGAATACCAGGCCGCCAGGGCTCACCGGATCGATGCTGCGGACGCCCGCTTCATGATCGTGGATGGACTGGAGTAGGAACCCTCTCCACGCCCTCAGTGAGCCGCCCGATCGAGCAGTTCACTGAGGGCAGCCGGCGTATCGATGTCCACGAGCACGCCCGGATCCTCCACCGGCACCTCGGCAACCAGATCGTCATGATCACTGATGAGCCCCCGGGCGCCCCGGTCTCCCTCAAGCTCGACCAGCCCAGGGAACAGCTCTCGCCCGAGTAGCACGGGATTGCCTCGTTTCCCCTGATAGGCTGGCATACAGATGGTGCGACCTTCCTGCGGTGAGAATGCGGCGATCAGTGCGTCCAGATGTGCAGCCCGAACCAGCGGCATGTCACCAAGGCAGACCACGATCCCGTCCACAGTCCCCGGCACGACACGGATGGCCGCTCGAAGGGAACTGGCCAGTCCCTCCGCATACTCGGGATTATGCACCACCACCACCTCGCGTCCGGTCAGCTGCTCGGCCACCCGGTCGCCATCGTGGCCGGTGATCACGTAGACGGAATCCGCACCCGAGGCAAGGGCGGCATCCACGCTGTGCTGGATCAGAGGTTTACCCGCCCAGTCGGCCAGCAGCTTGTTGGTTTCGCCCATCCGGCGCGACTGCCCGGCGGCCAGGATCACTGCTGCCACCCGAGGTCGGCGCTGCGGTTCCCTGCTCGATGGCTCCCGCATTTGCGGTCGCTGGCTGGTCTCCTGCAGCAAGCCGCCAATGCCCATGTCCGCGATGACCCCGGTGTCCAGAGGGAGGCCGGCAACAAGCCGGCGCAGCACCCAGTCCAGGCCGTTGATCTTGGGTGAGCGTGCACATCCCGGCAGCCCCACAACGGGCGTTGCGCCGTAGTGGCCCAGGAGCAGTAGATTGCCGGGGTCCACCGGCATGCCGAAGCGCTCGATGCGCCCTCCAGCCGCTTCCAGCGCCGCCGGAATGACGTCGCGCCTGTCGGTGATCGCCGAGGCGGCGAGGATGAGAATGCCGTCCAGGCCCTGTTCACCCATCTCCCGCACGCTATCAGCGATGGTGCGCTCGCGATGGTCGCACCGACGTACGCAGGACAGCTCACAGCCCAGGCCCCCAAGCCGTCGACGCACGCCCTGTTCACCCTTGTCCAGCAGTTCGTCCTTGATTGCGGGCAGGTTCGTCAGCAAGAGCCCGAACCTCAGGGGCTGGAATGCCGCAACCGATACCGCCGGTGTCGGGATCTGCTTCAACGCATGATCCAGCAACGCCTGCCGTACGGCGAAGGGGATCACCTTGATGGTGGCGAGCATCTGACCTTCGTGGACCTGCTCGAAGGCTGGCACCGATGCGATGGTCAGTGCCTCGTCCAGGTGGTTGAAGGCGCGCAGCCGCTCCACAGCGAGAGTCGCGACGCCGTCCGCCGCCGCATAGAGGTTGCAGCGGCCCGTGAAGGTTCGCCCCACGTCCACATGCTCGCCGGCAACGGCGTGACCGATCGCCGCGGCGGCTGCGTCTTCGTGGATGTCATCGGCCTCGAGGCGCGCGATGGTGACCGCGTCCATGCCCTCGGCCTGTAACTCGGCAACATCCCCGGCCGACAGGCGCCGCCCCTTGCTCCACCGCTTCCCGCCAACCCGCACCGTATGCACCAGCAATCCGTCCACGGCGTCCGCCACGGACCACTCGCCGAACTTCATCGCGGATCTCCGCGCCTGAGCGTCTCAGTGACCTCAGCGATGATGCTGACGGCAATCTCGGCCGGCGAACGTGCCGCGATATTGAGTCCGATCGGGGCATGGATCCGCTGCAGACGCTCCTGCGAGACGCCTGCCTGCGCAAGACGCTCGCAACGTCCCGCATGGGTGCGGCGACTCCCGAGAGCGCCGACGTAAAACGCGGAACTCTGCAGGGCTGCCTGCAGGGCGGGATCGTCGATCTTGGGGTCGTGACTGAGGGCGACGACTGCGGTGCGCTGGTCCGGCGCAAGTTCCGCCATGGCGGGACCCGGCCACTGGTGGTTCAACTCGGTCCCGGGGAACCGTTCCGCCGAGGCGAAAGCAGCGCGCGGATCAACCAGGGTGACCGCATAACCGGTCTGACGGGCCATTGGCGCCAGATGCTGGGCAATGTGAACCCCGCCAACGATGATCATGCGCAGCGGCGGGTTGAACACCTGAAGGAACCACTCCTCGCCCCGGACCGTCACCGCGCCATTGCGGTCCGAGCGGAGCGCATCGCGAGCAGCATCCGCCAACGCTGATTCTTCACCGGGTGATAACAGCTCTTCGGAACCGTCCCGCAATCGTGTTGCCAGAACCACGGACTGCTGTCGTTCCCGGGCGCGTTTGAGCTGGCTGATCGTGGAAGTACGCACGCGTCAGGCCTCGTCGGTCAAAGGTTCGACCAGAATCCGAATGGTGCCGCCGCAGGCAAGGCCGACGCTCCACGCTTCCTCATTGGTGACCCCGAACTCCAGGACGCGCGGTTCGCCGTGCACCATAATGTCCAGGGCTTCCTGCACAACGGCTGACTCCACGCAGCCCCCGCTGACGGACCCGACCATGTGCATGCGATCGTCCACCGCAAGGACGCTGCCCACCGGTCGTGGCGACGATCCCCACGTCTGCACCACCCGGGCGATCGCAACCTGACGACCCGCCTCGAGCCAGCTCTCGGCCTGACAGAGTGTCGCAAGATCGTCGTCTGCCGCGTCCATCTGTGGAAGGGTCGTGGGGGATGTCATGAAAGCCTCTCCGGCGGCGACACGGACTGTTATTGGTCAACTGATTAATAACGCAGCGCGGTGCTCCGGTCAAGTGGACGAGGCCACTCAATCAAGACCGCCCCGTCTCCCGCAGCGTCTCCTCGCCGACGGCAAGCCCCCGTGGGAAGCTCCGGATCCAGTAACTCATGGCGGTGCCGATGAGCAGGCCCACGGTGGAAAAGAGGAACGCCGACCGGAAATCCCCGGTGGTCTCGATCAGCCAACCCGCGATGGCCGGGCCCACGAACTGGCCGAAGGCGAAGAACACCGTGGCATAGCTGAAGGCGATGGGGATGTATCGCGGTGCCACCTGGTCGGTACTGCTGGCCTGGACCAGAGCAAACGTGCCGTTCACGGCCGAGCCCATGATCAGGAAGTGCAGGAAGAACATCAGCAGTGTCTGCTCCAGCAGGGGCAGGATGGTGGCAACCGTCACCAGCACCATGGCGGTGGTCAGCGCATTGCCCCGTCCCCAGCGGTCGGACAGCATGCCCCAGGCCGGTCCGGCGGCAATGGAGAGCAGGCCCATCATGGCGACGAGCTGACCGGCGGTGCGCTCCGAATACCCCGTCTCCACCACGAAGCTGACCATGAAGATCACCTGGATGATGTAGGTCAGTCCGATCAGCCCGTAGGTGGTAGCCACGATCAGCATGCGCGGATGGCGATAGATGAGCCACTTGTCCGCAGACGGCGGCGTCTCGCCCGCGGCGGTTCTGCTCCCGGGCGGATCGCGCACGACGCCGAGAACCAGCGCGGACACAGCCACACCCATGACGGCGAAGATTCCCCAGCTCAGCCGCCAGCCGGTGTCGCCCAACTGGGTGTACAGCCAGGGCACCAGAAAGCCGATCAGCAGACTGCCGGCGCCGATCCCCGCGGACATGCAACCGATGACAAGGCCCCGTCGCTCCGGGAACCAGGCCGCCAGCAGCGAGACCATGGGCGCGAAACTGAATGCCGTGCCGAAGCCCAGTAGCGCCTTGAGAAAAAGAAGCATGGGATAGCTGGACGCCAGGCTGATACCGGCGAAACCC
>SKYZ01000214.1 GCA_007127625.1 Aquisalimonas sp.
CTACCTGCCACCCAGCGGCGGGGAGATCGAGTTTCTCGGCAAGCCCATCGGTGGCGACGGCCCTCGGAAACTCATGCGCAGGGGGCTGAGCCGCTCGTTCCAGGTGCCGCAACTGTTCTCCGAACTCACGGTGCTGGATAATGTGGTCATGACCATTGCCGCGGCCGAGAACCGGTTCCTGAACCCCATGCGGCCGGTGTACGACCACCGGCGGGTGGAGCAGGCGAACGCAATGCTGCAGCAGATGGACGTCGCCGAGTACCGGGACGAATTGGTCACCGCCATGCCCCAGGGGGAGCGCAAGCTCCTGGACATCGGCATGGCGCTGCTGGCGAATCCGCGCATGGTCCTCCTGGACGAGCCCACCAGCGGCGTGAGCATCGAGGAGAAGTACAAGGTCATGGACACGGTGATGAACGTGGTCCGCGAGCAACGACTGACCGTGCTGTTCGTCGAGCACGACATGGAGGTGATTCGACGCTATGTCACGCGATTGCTGGCGTTCGCGGCGGGCCGCGTGATTGCGGACGGCCCGGCGGACACGGTACTGGCGGACGACATGGTCCAGGAACTGATCACCGGCAAGGCGCGCACTGCCCCGGCGGAGGAGGCCTGACATGGGTTTGCAGATCGAACGACTGGATGTCGCCATCCAGGGCATCGACATTCTCCGCGAGGTCAGCCTGAGCGTCCCGGAAAACACCATGGCGGGCCTGATCGGCGCCAACGGTGCCGGCAAGACGACCCTGATCCGCACGGTGATGGGGCTGCTGCCGGCGCGTTCGGGCCGCATCAGGTTCGGCGGGGAAGATCTGCCGAACAAGGGAGCGCACGAGCGCGCACGCCTGCAGATCAGCTACATGCCGGAGGACCGGCGCCTGATCCCCGATCTCACGGTCACCGAAAACATGCTCCTCCCCGCCTGGGCCGTGGGCATCAAGGATGCCGATCAGCGTCTGGACTGGATCTACTCGCTGATGCCGGAGATCGCCGACTTCGGTAAGCGCAAGGCCCTGCAGCTCTCGGGCGGTCAGCAGAAGCTGGTCGCACTGGGGCGCGCACTCATGCCGGGTCGTCGCCTGATCCTCCTGGACGAGCCTTTCGAGGGCGTCGCACCGGTTCTGGCACGACGCCTGTCCTCCGTGCTCGACGACCTGCGCAACGAGGGTTTGACCATTCTTCTGGCAGAATCGGACGACACCCACTCGGCGGAGCTGGTCAGCCAGCATTACCGCATCGAACGTGGGACCATCGTCGAGGACACGGCTACGGCGTCGGCGTGAGTCGGCCCACCCAGCCCAACAGGAGGAGAGACATGAAGACGCGCGCTGCCGTACTCAATGAGATCGGGGTCGCTGGCCCCTATGCCCAAAGTCAGCCGCTTCGGATCGAGGAGCTGGAACTGGACTCACCGCAGGAGGGTGAGGTCCTGGTGGAGATCAAGGCGGCGGGCCTGTGCCACTCGGACCTGTCGGTTATCGACGGCAACCGCCCGCGACCGGTGCCCATGGCGCTGGGCCACGAGGCCGCCGGGGTGGTGAAGGAGTTGGGGCCGGGCGTGCGGGATCTCGAAGTCGGCGATCACGTGGTCACGGTGTTCGTGCCCAGTTGCGGCCACTGCACGCCCTGTGCAGAGGGTCGCCCCGCGCTGTGCGAACCGGGCGCCAAGGCCAACAACGAAGGCGCCATGATCAGCGGCGGCCGGCGGCTGAGCCGGGCGGACGGCACCCCGGTCAACCACCACCTGGGGGTCTCCGGCTTCGCGGACCGTGCCGTGGTTTCCCGCAACTCGGTGGTCCGGGTGGACCCGGCACTGCCGTTTACCCACGCGGCGCTGTTCGGCTGCGCGGTGTTGACCGGCGTGGGCGCGGCCGTGAATTCCGCCGGAATCCGCCCCGGGCAGAGTGTCGCGGTGATCGGCCTTGGCGGCGTCGGCCTCAACAGTGTCCTCGGGGCCCTGGTCGCCGGCGCCGGTTCGGTGATCGCCGTCGACATCGACGCCGGCAAGCTGGACCTGGCCCGGCGGCTGGGGGCCGCGCACACCATCAACAGCAGCGAGGACGGCGCGGCGGACCGACTGCGCGAACTGACCAACGGTGGCGTGGACTGCGCCATCGAGATGGCAGGGTCGGAGAAAGCGCTGGAGTTCGCCTACCGCGTAACCCGCCGCGGCGGCATGACGGTAACGGGCGGCCTCGCCCACCCGGAGAAGCACGTCTCCATCCAGCAAGTGAGCCTCGTTGCCGAGGAACGCACCCTGCGCGGCAGCTACGTGGGCAGCTGCGTCCCGATCCGGGACGTCGCCCGCTACGTGACCCTATTCCGGCAGAACCGGCTGCCGGTGGACCAGCTCCTCAGCGGCACACTGGAGCTGGACGAGATCAACACCGGATTCGATCGGCTCGCCAGCGGCGAGGCGGTCAGGCAAGTCATCGTGTTCGATTGATCTGAACAACACCCTGGAGGAGAGACAATGTCCGCACAACAAAAGAACCGGACGCTGATTGTCAGTGCACTGGCCACGGGAATGGCCGTGACCAGTCTGATGGGGGGCACCGCGGTTGCTCACGAGCCGCAGGATTCCAGCGTCATGGAACGGCTGCAGGAGAACCAGCCGAACAACTGGGGCAAATGGGGGGACGACGACCACGTCGGTGCGCTCAATTACCTGAGCGACGACGACGTGCTCCGTGGTGCGCAGGCCATCCGCAGCGGCAAGACGTTCACGCTGCAGATCCCCATGACCCATGGTGATGGTCCGGTCTTCCCGGGCCGGGTGGCAACCCAGCACTTCATGACCCAGGACGAGAGCGTCTACTGGGCCGACAAGGCCGAGGCCCTCGCCGGCGGGGTCAAGTACTCCGACGACGTGGCGTTCATGTACCTGCAGGGGACCACCCACGTGGATGCCCTCTCCCACGCCTGGTACGGCGACGCGGTCTACGGCGGCGAGTCGGCAAAGAGCACCGTCCACGGCCATGCCCACGGGGACGTCTCGGCTATAGGCGAGCGCGGCATCGTCGGTCGCGGCCTCCTTCTGGATGTCGGGCGCCACATGGGCGGTGACAACGGCCGTCTGGCACCGAACACCTGCATCCATGTGGATGATCTGCAGGCGACGGCGGACGCCCAGGGCGTCGAGGTGCAACCGCGGGACATCCTGGTGATCCGCACCGGCTCCATCCCGCGGTTCTTCGAGGAGGAACCCGACGCCGAGTGGGATGCCATGACCGAGCCGGGCCTGTGCTACAGCCACGAGCTGCTGGCCTGGATCGACGAACTGGAGATCCCCGCCATTGCCGCCGACAATCTGGCCATCGAGCGGGTGGTCCAGGAGATCGAGGGCGAGACGGTGATCATCCCGCTGCACGGAGCGCTGATGCGGGACATGGGCGTCGTTCTGGCGGAGATCCTGGCCCTGGAGGAGCTGGCCGCCGACAGCGCCGAGGACGGCCAGTACGACTTCCTGTTCTCTGCTGCACCGCTGAAGATGGTGGGCGGCACCGGCTCACCGGTGAATCCCGTCGCCATCAAGTAGCAGCATTGGGGCGCCGTGCAGCGGCGCCCCGGGCTCACTCCGGCGAACCAAGGAATGCCTGTAGCGCCGTCAGTGTCGCCGCGGGGGCCTCCTCCACGAGGAAATGCCCGCAGGGCAGGCCATGGCCGCTGACATGCCGTGCCCGACGGCGCCACAACGCCGGTACGTCGTACATCTGCCCGACGAACCCTTCACTGCCCCAAAGCGCCAGCAGCGGGCATTCAACCTGCCTGTGTTCGTCCGCGCGATCGTGCTCCAGGTCGATGGTGGCCGCGGCGCGATAGTCCTCGCAGGTGGAGTGAATGGTGGCCGGGTCGCGGAAACAGCGCAGGTACTCCTGCACCGCCTCCTCATTGAAAGCATCCAGCACCCGGCTCCAGCGGCGCAGCTTGTCGCGCAGGTAGAACTCCGGGTCCAGGCCGATCATGTGCTCCGGCAGACCGTGGGACTGGATCAGGAAGAACCAGTGGTAGTAGGCGGTGGCCAGCTGCTGATCCGCAGTTTCGAAAACATCGCGGGTGGGCACGATATCCAGCACCGCCAGCCGTTCAACGGCACCGGGGTGATCCAGCGCCATGCGATGGGCGACACGGGCACCACGGTCGTGGCCGACCACCTGGAAATACCGAAAGCCCAGCGCCTCCATTACCGCCACCTGGTCCGCCGCCATCACGCGCTTCGAGTACGGGGCGTGGTCCTCGTCGCTGGGCGGCTTGCCGCTGTCGCCGTACCCGCGCAGATCGGTACAGACCACCGTGAACTGTTTGGCCAGCTCCGACGCCACCGGATGCCACATGGCATGGGTCTGAGGGTATCCGTGCAGCAGGAGCAGCGGCGGTCCGCTGCCTC
>SKYZ01000024.1 GCA_007127625.1 Aquisalimonas sp.
CTCGTCCCAGTCATCCGCCTCGATCTGGGCGGCCGGATCCATGCGGCTGTCGCTCAGGTACTGCGCCGGCGAACGGGTGACGTACTCGTCGTCATTGTCCGCGTCCGGCTGCGGATCGAACGCCGTGTCCTGGCCGCTCAGACGCGACTCCATCTCCAGCACCGTCTCGGGCTTGACGCCCAGATCGCTGGCGACGTTCTGCACTTCATCGTGGGTAAGCCAGCCAAGGCGTTTCTTGGAGCTGCGCAGGTTGAAGAACAGCTTGCGCTGGGCCTTGGTGGTGGCCACCTTGACGATGCGCCAGTTGCGCAGGACGTACTCGTGAATCTCGGCACGAATCCAGTGCACGGCGAAGGACACCAGGCGCACCTTCACGTCCGGATCGAAGCGCTTCACCGCTTTCATCAGGCCGATGTTGCCTTCCTGGATCAGGTCCGCCAGCGGCAGGCCGTAGCCGTTGTAGCCGCGGGCGATGTGGACGACGAAGCGCAGATGCGACAGCACCAGCTGCCGAGCGGCATCGATGCTCTGGTGGTCGCGATACTCCACCGCCAGCTCGTGCTCCTGCTCGGCACTGAGAACGGGAATCTGATTCACGGCCTGGATATAGGCCTCTTCGCTGCCGGCACGCAGCGGCACGTTGTTGAGAGATACCTGTGTGAGAGCGGTACCCATCGTTACTCCCCCTTCATTACTGTCGACTGATTTTAGCAGTCACTGGCTTTGAGTGCTAAAGCCGACAGAAGTTCCCGTCACCGTCCGCTGGATGGCGGACTGGACTCGTGACGCAACCACTTCCCCGATGGGGCGAGCGGGGACGGCGTCCCGGCTTTTCAAGGGTGGCAATCGCAATCCCGAACACCGCGGCATCGGATCGGATGCCCCTCAACGCGGCTCGATATCCGCCAGGTGGCGGCCCACGGCCAGCCAGGAGCCGCACAACCCCAGGGCGATCCCCGCCCCCCAGAGCAGCAGCGTGCCCTGCAGACCCAGCCCCGTGAGCAGCGGCCCCGTCTGGTAAAGGGATGCCAGACGCTCCAGCGGTCCGCCGAGGAGCAGTCGGCCGCCCTCCACCAACACCGTCGCCAGCACACCGCCGATGATTCCGTACCAGGCGCCCTCGTAGAGGAACGGCCGCCGGATGAACGCGTTGGTGCCGCCGATGAGCTTGGTGACCACGATCTCCTCGCGCCGGTTCTCGATGGCCAGGCGAATGGTATTGCCCACAACCATGATCACCGCGGCGGCCAGGAGAATGACCACCAGCCAGGCTGCCCGACGCGACAGCTCCATGATCGCCTGCAACCGCTGGACCCACTCCAGGTCCAGCCGTGCCGTTTCCACGGCCTCGTGCTCCCCCATCTCCGCGGTCAACGCCTGGATTTCGTCCGCCGACGTCCCGGTGACGGGGTAGACGATCACCAGTGGCGGCAGCGGATTCTCGTCCAGGAACGCCAGCGCGTCGTCCATGCCGGCCACCGACTGGAACTCCTCCAGCGCCTCGTCCGGACTCACCACCTCCGTACGCCGGATCGACGCACGCTCGACCAGGGAGTCGGCCAGCGCCTGCTGGTCCTCCGGGGACACGTCGGACTGGAGGAACAGCGACACCTGCGCACCGTCATCCCAGTCGCCGGCGTGACGCTCCAGGTTATCCAGCAGCAACAGGAACGCGGCGGGCAAGGCCAGGGCGATGCCGAGCACGCCAGCGGTCATGATGCTGGCCACGCGACTGCGGGCCAGCCGCCCCAGGGCGCCCACCGCGGCGCGGCCATGATCCGACGCCCAGACGGCCAGGCGTGCTCCCGCACGGCTGCCACTGCGCTGCTTGCGTGTCGGCGCCGCCATGGATCAGCCTCCGCCCCCGGTGTCACCCACCAGCCGGCCCTCGGCAAGACTCAGATAGCGGTGGCCAAGCCGGCGGATCAGCCCCAGATCGTGACTGGCAATGAGCACGGTAACGCCGACGCGGTTGAACGCCTCGAACAGCCCCATGATCTCCTCGGAGAGCTCAGGATCCAGGTTCCCGGTGGGCTCGTCGGCCAGCAGGATGGGCGGCCGCGTGACCACCGCCCGGGCAATACCCACGCGCTGCTGCTCGCCGCCGGACAGGGTGATGGGATAGGCGGTCTCCCGGTGCAGCAGGCCCACCTTGTCCAGCGCCGCACGCACGCGCCGCCCCAGGTCCCGGTGGGGCACACCCGCAATCACCAGCGGCAGGGCCACGTTCTCGAACACGGTGCGATCGTAGAGCAGGCGGTGGTCCTGAAAGATCATGCCCACCCGTCGGCGCAGGAATGGAATGCGCCGGCTGGACAGCTGCCCGAGATCGATGCCGTTGAGCACGATCTGCCCGCGGCTGGGCCGCTCGAGAACCGGGATGAGTTTCAGCAGCGTGCTCTTGCCCGCCCCGGAGTGGCCGGTGAGAAACACCAGTTCGCCCTGCTCGATGCGGAACGACAGGCCGCTGAGCGCCTCGTACCCCCCCGGATACTGCTTGCCGACACTGTCAAACTGGATCATCGTCTAGTGTCCTTTAACCCAAGTTCGTCGCATGTTGCCTGTCCTCTGGTCGGCTGAGGCAAGGCCATCGGTCCGAAGGCGTAGCGCCACTACGGCGAGGACCGATAACGCCGGCTCAGCCGACCAGAGGCAGGCCCTGCGGGAGCGGCTGTGCCGTGGGCGCGGGCCCCCGGCAAGGCCGGCATTCAGCCCCAGCCCTTCTCGCGCTTCAGGGTCAGTGGCCCCCCCGTGTAGGCGGGAAAGCCCGACCCGAACAGGGCACCGACGTCCACCAGATCGGCATCCGCAACCACCCCTTCGTCCAGACAGCGTTGCGCTTCCCGCACGATGGGCACCACCAGATCCTCGGCAATGCCCTGCATGGCGTGGTTGCCAGGCGGCACGCTGGCGGTGACGCGACGACCGCGCTTCCAGTCGTGGAACCCCTGGCCCGTGCTCAGCCCGAGCTGGCCAGCCTCCACCCGCTCACGGAGCTGTTCGGGAACGGGATAGCCGAGCCGCTCGGCAAGATGCAGGCAGACATCCAGACCCACGGAGTCGGCCATCTCCAGCGGGCCAATGGGCATGCCGAAGCGCAGCGCCGCTGTATCGATGATTTCCCGACGCGCACGCTCGTACATCTCGGCACCCTTGAGCATGTAGGGGAGTTGCAGACGGTTGATCAGAAATCCGGGCTTGCTGCGCACCGGCAGCGGCAACTTGTCCATGGCCAGGCCCACCACCTGGCCGCTGGCCACCGCCCGGTCGCTGCTGTCCGCGCCGGCCACGATTTCCACTACGGGCATACGCTCCACGGGACGGAAGAAATGCATCCCGATGAGCCGTTCGGGACGTGTCATGTCCGCCGCCAGTTCCTCGATCAGCAGCGTCGAGGTGGTGCTGGCAATCACCGCCTCGTCCGGCACCGCCTCCTCCAGGCTGGCATAGAGCGTTTTCTTCGCGGCCGGATCCTCCTGGATGGCTTCGACGATGAACTCCGCCTGACCCAGCCCCTCTGCCTCGGTGGTCGTGCTCAGCCGCGCGCGCGCCGCCTCCAGCGCGTCACCCTCGCCCAGACGCTGGCGCCACAATGCCTCCGCGCGACGATCAACCCGCTGGAGCGCATTCTCGTCGGCATCCACCAGCGTCACCTCCCGCCCGTGCAGTGCCAGCAGGACCGCAACGCCGGCGCCGATCTCGCCGGCCCCGAACACGTGGACACTCCCGGGAAACGGCACCTGCTGCCCGCGCGCATCCCGCCGCAATCGGTCCTGCAGCAGATAGGTCCGGACCAGATTCAGCGCCCCGGGCTCACTGATCAGCCGCAACAGCGACTCCCGTTCCGCCTTGAGCCGCCGGGTCAGGCCGCCGCCGCCATGATCCCGCCACAGGCGCAGCATGGCGTAGGTCGCCGGGAAATTCTCGATGCTGGCCTCGCCGCGCCGCATCTGACTGTCGCGGATCTGGTAGATCAACCAGCGCATGGGCGCCCACAGCAGCGAGCGCGTCCAGATGCCGGGGTAGTGGCGGCCGGGATCGCGCCGCAGGAGTTCGCGCGCCGCATTCCGTAGTTCCTCCATGGGGGCAACGCGGTCGACCAGGCCCAGCTTGAGCGCCCTGGCCGCGTCCACGGATGCTCCGCTGGTGAGCATGTTCAGCGCCTGCCATGCGCCGATCAGCACCGGCAGACGGGCCGTCGCACCATGGCACGGGTGCAGCCCGAGCTTCACGTCCGGCAGGCCGAGTGCCGTATTGGTGCCGGCCTCGGCGACCCTGTAGCGGCACGCCAGGGCGAGCTCCAGGCCGCTGCCCAGGCAGTGGCCGTGAATCAGGGCCACTGTGGGCACCGGCAGGGACGCGATGCGCCCCATCACCGAATGCCC
>SKYZ01000455.1 GCA_007127625.1 Aquisalimonas sp.
CCTGGGTTTCGACGACCCCTCCGGCACCACGCTCTACATCGATCCGGACACGGCCACCATTGAATCCCGCATCGACCACAGCGGACGCTGGCGGCGCTGGCTGTACAATGGCCTCCACAGCCTGGACTTCCCCGTGCTGTGGGAGCGCCGGCCGCTGTGGGACGTGGTGCTGCTGGGTCTGTCCCTGGCGGGGCTGGCGTTCAGCCTCACCGGCGCCGTGATCGGCTGGAAACGGCTTGTCGGCCGCGTCCGGGTGAAACGACGACACTGAGGTGAGACCTTTCCATGCGGGCGATTCCCTGGCGGCACCTGGAGCCGCTGACCCTGACCCTCTGGTGCGCCGCGCTGGCGCTGGCCGGCTCGCTGCTGACCCAGTGGCCGCTACGCCTCGACGGCCTCCCGGCCGCCGGCCGGCCCGCCCTCATGGCCCTGGCGCTGGTGTTGTTCCTCGCCGCCCTGCTACGCCCGTGGCAGAAGGGCTTCGCCCGCCGGTGGATCATCTACCGCCTCGGCCGGCCCCGGGCCAGCCCCGGCGGCTTCATCCTGCTTCTGGTTGCCATCCCGGTGATCAACTACGGCGGCATCGCCGTGTTCACCGCACTGACGGAGCCGGAACAGGTCTGGGTGCCGGTGCTGGAGGGGGTCCTGGGCGAACCCGGCGGCCTCTGGATGCTGCTGATCCTGCTGCTCGCCGCCGCCCCGCTCATCGAGGAGCTGCTGGTGCGCGGCCGCCTGCAATACCAGGTGGGCCGGCGCTGGGGCGTTCCCGCCGCCATCGCCATCTCCGCCACCGTGTTCGCATGGCTGCACGGCCTGCCGCAACTGGTACCCGTCTACGTCGCCTTCGGCGTGCTCCTGGGCATGGCCGTGTGGCTCACCGGCAGCGTATGGACGGGCGTGCTCATCCATGCCCTGCATAACGGCGCCACGTTCGGGCTCTTCCTGCTGGCGACGACCCTGGACGTGGCACCACCCGACACCACCGAAGCCGCGGAGGACACCGCCGCCCTGCTGCAGGCCGGCGGATCAGCCCTGCTCCTCGGTGCGGCCCTCCTGGTCCTGGCCCTGCGCATCGGCCGCTGGCCGGGCCGAAACAGGGGCGGACCAATACGCTGGCGCCCCCTTCTGTGGATCGGGCCGCCGCTGTTGGCAATGAACGCCGCGCCGTTCATTACTGGCTGATTCGCCGGTTAGAACAACCGTTTGGCAGCCAAAGCGATTTCCGGTAGCGTCTCAATTAATCGACGCCGGATAGGCCCCGTCATGGATAACAACAACAGGGAACGAGCGGGGCGGACGTGCCCAAGGCAAAATCGGCGCACTGGCGCCGGCCACTCCTCCACGATCGAACACAGAAGCGCCGGATTCAGTCGCCGTCCCTGCCTATGCGCCAACACTGCGGTGCTTCAAGCCAATTCACTCCAGAACCGCATCCAGCCGCATCGGCATTCAATCCCTGGCGTCTTTCCTCCCTGTAGTTATCTGCATGTAATCCCGACGAAAACCACGCTTGGCGAGCTTCGGGGGCTACAGACTGAGCGTTACACACCAGTATTGGTGTGTTTCATCACACCGTTAGTGGTGCCTACGTCTAGTTAGCGTTTCATCCGGGTTCGCCAGTATCCAGGCCGCCTCGAATGATGGGCGAAGGCGAGCACAATGATGAGGTTGGGGGTAGGTAGAAGAATAATGTCATATGGAAACCGGCGCAGAATCAGGTGCCTGACTCCTTTCTCGCCCAAGGAACCGGGCATCGCGGAACCAGTCACCAGTCCGTTTTCGAGCAGGTCCAGGCCCGCGTTTAGAGCGTCGCGAAATTGTTGGCCGAGTCCGGGTTGTTCTTTTTCGTACCAGTCAACCGCAGCCTCCGCTTCTTCGGCTGCGGCCGAGAGAATCTCCAGAGTAGGCATCCTTGCTCAGCCGGTGCGGTTTCGTAGGCTTTTGGTCAGTTCTTCACGGGAGATCGTCTTGGCGGTTCCGTTCTCTATTTCGGCAAGCCGCCGGGCGACCTCATGCTCCCACGCTGCCGCCACACCGGAATCCGATGTTCCGTCCAGTGTCGCCAGCAAATCGTGCGCTAGCCGGGCACGGTCCGGTTCCGACAGGGCCTTAGCTCCGCGTGCGCTCCGGTAAGAGCGGCGGCTGATCCGGTACGTTAGTCACAGGAAAGCAGTGGAAGTTTCTCCCCTCACAATTGATGGCACGCACATCAGGCTGGAGCCCTTAGCGCAGTCGCACAGCGACGCGCTGTACGCGGCCGCAGCGGATGGGGAGCTGTGGAACTCGAAGGTCACCTTCGTGCCGGGGTCGTTGCAGGCGACTGCCGAGTACATCGATGACGCGCTCTCGGGGCAAGCGCAGGGGCGGTTTCTGCCGTTCGCCATCATCCGCAAGACCTCCGGCACGGCTGTCGGCACCACGCGCTACCGCGCGATTGAGCGCGCGCACCGCCGGCTGGAAATCGGTTCCACCTGGTTGGCCGCGAGCGCACAGCGCACGGCGGTGAATACGGAAGCAAAGTTCCTGCTTCTAAAGCATGCCTTTGAAGTGCTCGGCTGCCTGCGGGTGGAGTTCCTGACGGATGTCCTTAACGAGCGGTCCCGGCAGGCCATTCTGCGCTTGGGCGCGAAGCAAGAAGGAATCCTGCGGTATCACATGGTCATGCCAGGTGGTCGTCATCGGGATTCCGTGTGCTATAGCATCGTCAGCCCGGAGTGGCCGGAGGTTAAGGCCGGTCTCGAGGCAAAGCTCCGCCAGTCGCGAGAAATAACCTGACAACGGGGTCGAACGCGACGGCGCTATGACCTTGGCCGGCTGATGAACTTGGGTCGCCCGCATGTGCAAAACGGAGGGTCGGGCGCCTGTCTCACTCCCGGCCGGCAATCGCCGTCAGCGCGTCCTCCAATCGGGCCACCGTCCGGTCCACGTGCTGGAGTTTGTCCAGCCCGAAAAGACCGATCCGGAACGTGCCGAAGTCGTCGGGCTCGTCACACATGAGTGGCACCCCGGCCGCTGTCTGCAGGCCCTGGTCCACGAAGGCGCGGCCGTTGTGCAGGGTGGGGTCGTCGGTGTGGCAGACGACGACACCCGGCGCCTGGAATCCCTCGGCGGCAACGCTGGCGAAGCCGTGCTCCGAGAGCAGCTCGCGGACCCGGTTGCCCAGCTCCATCTGCCGTTCCCGCAGCATTTCCAGGCCGGCTGCCTCGGTCTCCCGCAGGGTGTCGCGGAAGCGGGCCAGGCTGTCGGTGGGCATGGTGGCATGGTAGGCGTGGCCGCCGTCCTCGTAGGCGCGCATGATGGCGCGCCACTTGCGGAGGTCCAGCGCGAAACTCGTGCTGGTGGTCTGCTCCAGGCGCTCCTCCGCCGTGCCGCTCAGCATCACCAGCCCGGCGCAGGGCGAGGCGCTCCAGCCCTTCTGTGGTGCGCTGATGAGAACGTCGACGCCCAGGGCGCGCATGTCCACCCAGAGTGCACCGGAGGCGATGCAGTCGAGGACGAACAGGCCGCCGTTTTCGTGCGCCGCGTCGGCGAGGGCCCGCACGTAGTCGTCCGGCAGCAGAATGCCGGAGGCGGTCTCCACGTGGGGCGCGAAGACCACGGCCGGCTTCTCTGCGCGGATGGCCGCCACCGCCTCTTCCACCGGGGGCGGAGCATACGCTGCCTGGCGCTGCGATGCTGTTGGCCGTGCCTTGAGCACGGTGGTGGCGGAAGCGATACCGCCGGTGTCAAGGATCTGCGTCCACCGATAGCTGAACCAGCCGTTGCGGATCACCAGGCAGCGCTGGCCGGTGGCGAACTGGCGCGCCACCGCCTCCATGGCCCAGGTGCCGCCACCGGGCACCACGATGGCCGCCTCGGCCCCGTAGACGCGGCGCAAGCCGGCGGACAGCTCGCGCATGACCCCCTGGAACGCGGCGGACATGTGGTTCAGGGAGCGATCGGTGAACACCACCGAGTACTCCAGGAGTTGGCGCGGTTCCTGACCCGGTGCCTGCGCGGACATGCGAGCCTCCAGCGTGGTTGTTGCTGACAGGGACAGGTGTACGCCGGTTCGCCGTTGTTCGGCAAGTGGCGTGATGAGGGTGTCGAAACCGGTACGCTGGGGGAGGGCTCCTGAAGTGCAACAGCTAGGACGCTGTATGACCCACATCGAGATATTCGAATGTGCAAAAAATGCATATTGCTGGTGCGGACAGGCCAACTGCTTTGTCATGCAGCTCATCGCCCAAGGCGTCCCTGATACTTCGAGTGGTTGTGCGCCAGGGACACGAAGCCTTCAACGCGCGCCTATATGGGAAAGGTGAGCATCCCTGTGATGGCCGTTTGGTAGACTGAGAGGGGATACGCACCACGTTCTGACTTCAGCATCGGAGGCCAAAATGAC
>SKYZ01000091.1 GCA_007127625.1 Aquisalimonas sp.
GGCTCCCGGCCGGTGAACACCGCCGGATCGAACACCGACAGGTTGGCACCCCGCTCCGGGTCCCGGGCTGATTCGCTGCGCAACACGGCGATCCCCGCCTCCCTCGCCGTCACCGCCAGCTCCTGGGTGGCGGCGTAGCTGGCGGGATCCGTCCATTTGACGCGGTCGGCATCCAGTGGCGGCCGGGTCAAATCCAGCACGTTCCGGGCGCGATACCCGGCCTGGAACACCGTCAGCCGCTCTTCGGGCCGTGGGGTGCGTGTGCCGCGGGAGCGCAGAAAGAATCGCAGACGGTGGTACGCGAACTCGGCCAGGCCGGTACGCCGCTCCTCGGAGCCATAGAACACGCCCCACGGCGCATTGGGCGGCCGGAAGCGGCTGCCGTGGGGGCGCGGCGGGTAATAGCGAAACGGCGTCTTCAGCAAATAGTGGAGCTCCCGCGCGGCAGGCGGGAACGGCGGCTTGGTGTCTTCCAGAAGCTCTTCCAGGCGTTGCTGATCGGCCAGCGTCCGCGTAATGCGCCGGGTACTCGCGCGATGCTGCGCCTCCACCACGCGCCACACCTGGCCGTGGCGCCAGTGGGCCTCACGCGACAGCGCGGCTGCTGTCCACATACTGCAACGTGCTGATCAGGCCCTCGATGCTGCGGATCCGCGCCTTGGGGGTATCCGCCAGATCATCGTTGGGGTTGCGCATCCACTGCCGCACCACCTCCTCGTCCCCGGCGCAGATGGCGTCCAGGCTGCGGAACAGCCGGATGATGTACAGCGCCAGCTCCCACTCCTTCTTCGCCGGATCAAGCTGAAAGCGCCCGCTTTTCATCCGCTCCACCGAGCGCCGACTCAGCCCCAGCACATCCGCCAGTTCCTGATTCGTGAGCCCGAGGGCCCGGCTGGCCTGGTAGACGGCGTCCGTCACCAGGCGGCGGTCTTCGGTGGTGTCATAGACCAAGTCCCGTTTCATGATAACTTCCAAGCAGCGACCACAGTGCTCTTTATTGGCATTCTAGGACTTCAGTCTCACACAGGCAATGCATCAATCTGTTCCGAGCCGATACCCGCCTCGGCTGGCACAAGAAGCTATGGAGCGCCACATGTAAAAGGAAGGCGCGAAGGCTTACGAAGGATCGACCCCAGCCGCACCCCCAAGTTGACCGCGCATCAACGTGCACCCTTGTATTTTGCCGGTGATCCAACGTAGTCGGAGGACCGAGCCAGAATAGCCGACTTGCAGTGCCAGTGACTTTGGCAAGGCAACACTGTGTAAGGTGATTGTAAGGTAGCACCGTCTAAGATGGTCGAGCCGAAAAACATCATCACGTGGCGAGACCGCCAACATCGGGGGACAACAAGCATGACTAGCACATCGACGTACCGGACCTTGACAATCACGGCAATGGCCACAAGCGCTCTGCTCATCGCGGGCTGTAATAGCTCGAGTTCCAGCGGCGGCGGCGGTGACGGATCGAATCAGTTCGGCTCCCTGTCGCAGGACCAAAAGGAGAAGCTGGTCGCCAATATGGCGCTGGAAATGGATGAGTTCGTCACCGGCATTGAAGGCATGGGGGATATGGCGTTTGGAATGACCGGTGCTGACAGTAATTTCGAAGACCCCCGAGAGAGCACCGCTTTTAGCGCACAAGGCCAGGACGGCTCCGTGAACACGCAATCGTTTGGGGATATCTGTGAGACCGGAAGCCACACCGTGCTTGCCAACACGTCGAATCATTTCCACGTTGAATTCAGTAACTGCGGTGGTGGCTTTCAAGGACAAGATGTCTCTAGTTCCTACACTATAAATGGCGTTGTTGAAACCAAAGTATCTGACAGCAGCACGCATACGAATCAGATAATGTCTCGAGCCGACAGCTATTCCGTCGAGTCTTCCATGTCCGGCCAAGGCATGGATTTTTCGGTGGATTTTGAAATGGACGGCCAGTCAAACCAGGATTACACGGCCTGGAACGACTTCATTCTGACCGCCGACCAGACTGTTAAGTTTGACATGAGATGCGACGGCAGTCGCATGCATGCCGAATTCGGCTTTGACGATCTCAATGTCACCACTCAACCAAGCTCCCAGAATCCCGACGATGCCGAGATGGACTTGAACGGAGCGTTCTCAATGTCCAGCAACCAGGACGGCATGGGTGGCTCCTGGACAATGGAGACGGTTTCTCCGATTCACTACCCGCAGGTCGGCAATCCGTACGCTGGCGAAGTTGATGTCGTCGTGGATGGCGAGGAGTTTAATGTCGAATATGAACAGAGCGGCGCCTGGATCAACGGCACCTTCTACACGTGGGAAGAACTCGAAGCCATGGAGGACGACGTCGACGATGACTTCGAGATGGACTGCTTCTGATTAGACTTGGCATGTCGTTCTAATGAAAGCCGGGGCAAGGCGCTCCGGCTTTCTTGTGTCGCGTCATGCATGTCGTGTAGCGCCTTGCCTGGCACTATTCCGGCTTAGGCGGTGCTGGCTGGATGACCCGGGATGAAAGTGCTCTGCAGGCTCGAAAAGGAGAGCCATTACCCGAATGGAAAGCGTGTCCATCGGAAGGTGAAATCTGAAGGAACGGAGTTCCCCGGGTGGTGGACGGTGACGGCGCGGTGCGTGCCACTCCGGAGCAGATGCTCATGGTCATCGACACCAATGTCGGTCGGCCGGGGCTCTTGTCTGGAGGCCATGGCCGAGGCGGACCGGGCGGGGGATCGGTATCCGTCAGGGGTGAGCCGCGACCTGACGGGCATGGCTTTCCTGTGTCACCCTTCGCTCCAACGCCGGCACCGGCTCGATGGCATACCGAAGTGATTCCGATAGACCCGTGACAGGCTGGCCGTGGCTGCGAAGCCGCAGACCACATCAGGCGACGTCAAAACAGATCCTCGAGCTCGTCCACGGCCTCCTCGACGGCGCCTTCCACGGCGTCGATCAGGTCGCTGTCACCGCTGACCTCCTCGATGGAGACGCTGCCGCCTTCCACATGCTGGTAGGTCATGCCGGTCTCCGGGGCCATGGCCACCAGGCCGTCGGCGAAGTCGCCGTCCAGCGGTTCGGGCAGCGCACCGGCCGTCTCCTCGAGAACGGTTACCACCACCGCCTCGAGCACCAGGCCCAGCACGTCTGCGGTGACGGTGCCGCCCTGGGTCTCCGAGCCGATGTCGCGCAGTTCGACGCCGTCCAGGCGCAGTGCCACTGCCACCTCCTCACCGGCGACAGCGCCGCGCACCGTGACCCGGGCGTCATCCAGGGTGAGGGTCTCCACGCGCACCTGCCTGCCCTCCTCGCCCGCGGGGTCCGTGTCTTCGGCCGCCTCGTCGGTATCCGCCTCAGTGGAGCGCTGCCCCTGGGCATGCTCCAGCAGCTCGCCCACGTTGGAGGTCGTACCGTCCTGCTCCAGCGCAATGTCCAGGCCTTCCAGGTGAACACTGGAGACGCGCACCTCATCGTCACGCAGCGAGGCCAGATCCACCGCGACGCTGCCTTCGGTCAGGTCCAGGAACTGCCAGGAGGTGTAGCCGTCCGGGTTCGCGATGGCCAGGTCGTCAAGACCGAGCCCACCGTCGAGCAGCGCCACGGATGCACCGTCCAGGGACACGTCGGTGCCTGTCGCCTCGGCACCGCCCCGCTCGATCCCCTGCCGCGCAATGGTATCGGCAAGCACCACGCCAACGAGCCCGAGCACCAGAAGCACGACGATGAACCCGATGAGGATTCTGGACACACGCCGCATACCGTTCCCTCCATTCGTAACCGTCCGGTTTTGTCTCCGGGGCATGGAAACGCGTCTGGTGCGCGGGCTCAAGGCGTTGCGCACGGGCGACAACGCCGGCGCCATGCAGGACGGCCAACAGCCAACTACTGTGAGGGTAGCTGTGCCCGGCGAACACAGCGCTGGCATCAGAGCCGCTGATCGCCCATTATTGACGACCTAGTCACATTGCATTGCAGCATAAGGAAGAGAACGCATGGCGAGTGCAGATTACGCGGCACGCAAGGTATCGGCGGTGGAGCGGGTGTACACGCCGGAGGTGGGCAAACCGTTGCAGGTGGCCGATGGCATTATCCTGCTGCGCCTGCCCTTGCCGCTGGCTCTGGACCACGTCAACACCTACCTGCTGGACGAAGGCGATGGCTGGGCCGTGATCGACACCGGCCTGGACACCCCGGCCGCGCGGGAGCACTGGCGCCGGGCCCTGCGCACACCGCTGCTGCGCGACCGCCCGGTGCGCCGCGTCATCGCCACCCATCATCACCCGGACCACATCGGCCTGGCGGGCTGGCTGTGCCGGGAGTGGGACGCGCCCTTGGAGATGACCGCTGCCGAGCACGAGATCTCCACTCACTTCAAGGAAGAAC
>SKYZ01000281.1 GCA_007127625.1 Aquisalimonas sp.
ACCTGGAACGGGGTGAGTCGGTGGCGTTCGTGGGCGAGTCCGGCTGCGGCAAGAGCTCCCTGGCCCGGACCCTGCTCGGACTGCACCGGCCCACCGGCGGCGAGGTGACCTTTCAGGGACACCGCCTGCAGGACCTCAAGGGCAAGGACATGCAGTGGTACCGCGCCAGCGTTGGCTATGTGCAGCAGGATCCCTACGGCGCGTTGCCGCCCTTCATGGACGTGCGCCGGTTACTGGGCGAACCGCTGAAGGTGCACGGGGTCACCGATGCCGGCGAGCGCGAGCGGCGCATCCGCCAGGTGCTGGACGAGGTGCGCCTGGGACCAGCGGAGACCATTCTCAGCAAGTTCCCGCACATGCTGAGCGGCGGTCAGCAGCAGCGCGTGGTCATTGCCCGGGCGCTGGTGCTCGAGCCGTCCATGATCATCGCCGACGAGCCGGTCTCCATGCTGGACGCCTCGGTCCGGGTGGAGATCCTGAACCTGCTGCGGCACATCCAGACCAAACGCGAACTGACCCTGGCATTCATCACCCATGATCTCTCCACGGTGCGTCATTTCGCTGACCGGATCTTCGTGATGTATGCCGGGCGCATCGTCGAACAGGCGCAGGTGGACGAGCTGCTGGAGCACCCCCAGCATCCGTATACCCAGTCACTGCTGGCGGCCATTGCCGATGTGGACGCGGCCAACGCGCGGCAGCTGCGCGATGTGCCCAGTGGCGAGCCTCCCAGCCTGCTGCACCCGCCGTCGGGCTGCCGTTTCCACCCCCGTTGCCCGCAGTTCATGGCCGGCACCTGCGACGTGCACGATCCGGGGCTGCTGGAGCCACGGCGGGAGCATTACTCCGCCTGCTGGCTGCACCGGTAGGAGGTGTCCGTGCTTGGCGGGATCCTGCGGCTACTGCTGGGCACTGCCCTCGCCGTGGCGTCCCTGGCGGTGCTGCTGGCCATGGTGTCCGATGCCCTGCCGACCAGCCTGCTCCTCTCCATGGGCGCCTACGCCACGCTGTTCATCGGCATGTTCATCGCCCTGGGCGGCATCCTGCGTCTCACCCGCCACAAGCCGTAGGGTGCATCTTGATGCACCTTCCAGCGGTCGCGACTTGCGTCGCTCCTACAGCGGGCGCTGGCATCGGCGCTGGTAGGAGCGGCGCAAGCCGCGACAGTCGATTCTTCAGCCGCGCGTGACCACCTGATTCCGCCCGCCGTGCTTGCCTTCATACAGCGCCTGGTCGGCGAGCACGTACAGGGTGTTGAAGTTCGTCGCCTCGCCGGGGCCCGCCGTGGCCAGGCCGATGCTGACAGTGAGTGACTGGCTGGTCCCGGGCAGGGGCAAGGGGGTTTCCTCGATCCGCCGGCGGATGCGCTCGCACAGCTCCCGGGCGCCGCGATCGTCGGTATCCGGCATGAGCAGGCCGAACTCCTCGCCGCCGAGCCGGGCCACCACGTCGCTGCGCCTGACCAGGTTCCGCAGCTGACCGGCAAATTGCCGCAGGACGGCGTCCCCGGCCGGATGGCCGTGGGCGTCGTTGACGGCCTTGAAGTAATCGATGTCGATCAGCGCCAGGCTCACCGGTTCCCGGGCCCGCTGGGCATGGGCCAGCGCTTCGTCAACGCGCTGGAGCAGAGCGCGGCGGTTGGGCAGGTCGGTGAGGGTGTCGGTGACTGTGAGCCGTGTCAGAGCCGCGCGTTGGCGCACCACCTTGTCCATGGTCCACAACAGGCCCGCGATCATGGACAGAACCAGGGCTGCCAGCGCGATCACCGCGGCGGAAAGCCAGCGCGTGAGCTGGAGGTGCTGCCCGGAGGCGTCGTGGTTCAGTGCGTGCAGCTGGCTGTAGATGAACGCGAGGGTGTCCTCCACCTCCATGGCCACCAGCTCCAGTTCCTCGCGCCGGGCGGGGTCCTCGAGGGCCTCCTCGGTGAGCTGGCGCAACTCGGGGAGCAGCTCGTGGACATGATCGAACTCCGCCAGGATGTCCTCATAGCGCTCCTGGTCCAGCTCCCGCCGCTCCAGGTTGCCGCGGGTGGTGCCCTCGCGGCTGCGGATGGTGTCCAGGGTGCGAAGAATCCGTTCCTGGTGAAACGCATTGGGGTGGTGGAGAAAGGCCTCGGTGGAGCGTCGCAGCAGGGCGGTCTCGTACTGACCGCGGACGAGATTGCTGGCGAAGGCGGTGTAGTCCGCCCCCATGTGCTTGCCGGCGTTGCTCACGAACAGCCAGGTGACCGTGACCACCACCGCAGTGAGCAGCAGGAAACAGCCGATCAGGGCGGCCCGGAAGGTACCCAGGGCGCGCATTCAGCGCGCCCGCATTTCGATGATCGACCACATCCAGTGAGTTGGCGTGATTTCCCCGGCGAGGACGGCCTCTTCCTCGTCCGGCACCACCAGCAGTAGCGGGCCAAGATTGTCGGCGGGCAGCGGTTCGCCGTCAAACCGGGTCACCAGCAGGAAGCCCTTGTCGGCGATCTCCTCCGGGGTGAGGAAGATGGTGTACTCGTCGGCGGCAATGAATCGGATGCGCCGTGCCTCGTCCAGGCCTTCGGCCTGCAGGAACGCACCCAGCCTGACGCCCGTGAATACCCCTTCGAGGCCTTCGAAGTGGCGCAGTTCCACATCGTGGAGCTGATGTTCGCGTTCGATGTCCCGGAGAGAACGCTGGTGGCGTTCCCGGTCCTGAATCAGGGTCAGAATGGGTTCGTCGTCGTCCGAGGGCGTGATATCGCTGGGCGTTACCTGAGACGACGCCAACGCAGTGCCCGCCATGAGCAAGCCTGCGCCCAGGGTCATGATCTGCAGGAGCCATTTCATGGATTCCGGGACCCCACGGACTCGGACGTCTAGAAACGTCGGTGAACGACGGCGGAGCCGAACACTTCGTCCGTCAACCAGCTGACCTCGATGCCCGCGCCCCAGCCGGATTCCTGGATGACGCCGCCGGTGCGGAACCGAATGCCCGCCTGGCCGGATTCGTCGCTGCGATTGGGGTAACGGTAGAGTGCCTGCACCTCGGTTTCCAGATCATCCTGCTGTGCACGGAAGCCGATGGAGGCGCCGCCGTCGGTGCGGCTGCGCGCCCAGTCCCGGTCGATGTGGGCGCCTTCCAGGGCAATGATCACGTCGAACCAGGGGTGGGCGCGACGGGCGATGCCGGTCTCGATCTCGCCGCGGAACGCCTCTGCGCGATCGGCGCCGAAACGCTCCTCGTTCTGGCTGGCCTCCAGGTACATGGCCTGGCCCCGGATGTAGATGCCGTTGCTCATGCGACCGTTGATGGCCAGAGTGGGACCGAAAACGACATCGGTCAGGGCATCATCCTCGTAGGCAGACAGTCCCCCGCTTACCGTCAGCGAACCGGCTGTCGCCGACCCGGCTGCGACGGAGCCCCCGAGCACCAACGCCGTCGCCATCTTTCCAAGGGGATCCGTGTTCATAAGGCCATCCTTCCAGTTCGCTGCAAGCGTGCCTGTGGAATGCCGTCCCGGGCAAGCGTCTCGTCCCGGCGGCGGGACTTCGATCACACTTCCGAGCCCAGCGCCTTGGCCCGCGCCATGGTGGCGTCCGGGTCGCGCAGGCCGCGGGGTGGCCCGCCCGCTTCCGGCCAGCCCTGAACGTGTTCCATGAGCAGATCGGTGAGCATGTCCAGGTGATCACTGCGGTCATTGAGGCAGCGGATGTAGCGTAGCTCCTCGCCGCCGTTTTCCTCGAAGTACTCGGCATTCTCGCCCTCGATCTCCTCCAGCGTCTCCAGGCAGTCGGCGGAGAAGCCGGCACAGATCACGTCCAGGGTCTTCATGCCGCCCTTGGCGAACTCGGTCACCGTCTCGTCGGTGTAGGGTTTGAGCCACTCCTCGTTGCCGAACCGGGACTGGAACGAGACCATCCACTTGTCGTCGGGCAGTTCCAGTTCCTCTGCCACCAGGCGGGCCGTCTTGTGGCACTGGCAGTGGTAGGGGTCGCCGTCCAGCAGATAGCGCTTGGGGGTGCCGTGAAAGGTAAACAGCAGTTTCTCGCCCCGGCCGTGCCGCTCCCAGTGCTCGCGGATACTGTTGGCCAGGCAGCGGATGTACCGCTCGTCGTCGTGATACTGGCCGATGAAACGCAGTTCGGGGATCCAGCGCCACTGCTTGAGCTCGTCCGCCAGGGCGTCGAAGGTGGATGCGGTGGTGCTGCCCGAGTACTGCGGGTACAGCGGCAATACCACCAGCCGCTCGGCTCCGTCGTCGCGCAGCTTCCGCAGTGCCTCGGCCATGGAGGGGTTGCCGTAGCGCATGCCCAGTTCCACAGCAACGGGGCCTTCAAGCCGTTGCGCCAGGCGTTCACCGATGCCCTGTGTCTGCGCCTTGCCGGTGAG
>SKYZ01000352.1 GCA_007127625.1 Aquisalimonas sp.
ACGACACCGGCGAGCTGCCCGAGAGCGCCGAGGCCCTGCACGACAAGATCCAGGACCGCGGCATCAATCTGCCGGACAACCGCTCCGGCCTGGACGATCTGATCGGCCGCGTGCCGTCCCTGTCCCGCGAGGAATATCAGGCCTACTTCGACACCCTGCCCGAGCCGATCCGGGCGGAGCTGGAGCACGGCCCCGTGGGCTATCTCCACGCCCGGCTCATGGACGCCAGGGACCAGGAGCACCGCGCCCTGGCCGAGAGCCTGCTTGAGCGCAGCGTGGGGGATCTTCGGCATATGCTGCGAAACCACGACCATGATGCCCAGCAGCGGGCGCTGGACCTGCTGCGGCAGTATCAGCAGCAATGGGAGCAGCTGCTGGAACACGGCGGCGAGACCGAGCAAGTGACCAAGCTGCGGGATGCCCTGATCCGCACCGGCATCCCCGGGCTGTCCGGCTGGGGCGATGCCCCCGGCGAGGCCATGGTGCGCGACGGCGAAATGGTCTTCCCGGGCCTGCGCTTCGGCAACGTCTTCATCGGCCCGCAGCCGCCCCGTGGCTGGGAAGTGAGCGAATCCCTGCTGCACGCCAACACCACTTTTCCGCCCACCCACCAGTACGTGGGCTTCTACCACTGGATGCGTGACCACTTCGAGGCGGATGCGCTGGTGTACGTGGGCCGCCACTCCACTCGGGAATTCCTGCCGCGGCGGCGCGCGGGGCTGGCCGGCGACGACTACCCCGAGATCCTCGGCGGTGACCTGCCGGTGATCTATCCCTACATCGTCGATGGCGTGGGCGAGGGCATCCAGGCCAAGCGCCGCGCCATGGGCGTCATGATCAGCCACCTGACGCCGGCCCTGGAGACCACGGAGCTCTACGACGAGCTGCTGGAACTGCGCCAGCTGGTGGAGACCTTCGAATCCGCCACGGACCCGGATTCGCCGACGCGTGCCCGTGCCGTGGAGACCTTGCGGGAGCGCATCGAGGCGCTGGACCTCACCGAGGAGATCGAGCACGAACTGGAGCATGGCCATGACCACGATCACGGTCATGGCAACGGCCACGGTGAAGACGACGATCACGGCAGCGAGTCGGCCCACGACGAGCATGGGCGTGACGAAGCGGACCATGCAGGACACGAAGAGAGCAACGACGACCCTGATCACGCCGATGAGCATCAACACGATGACAACGGCAGCCGCAGTCTCGATGACGTGGACGAGGAACTGCTGGTGCACGAGGTGGGCCACTACGTGACCCACATGCAGGAGCAGTTCATGCCCATCGGCCTGCACGTCTTCGGCCGTGACTGGGACGACGACGCCGTGGACACCATGATTGCGTCCATGGCCGGCGACGACGAGCCCGAGGAGGGTTGGCGGGAGGATCTCGCGGCCTCACCGGGAAACGAAATGGCCAGTTTCCTGGCCGCCCTGGAGGGACGGTTCGTGGAACCCGGCCGTGGCAACGACCCGGTGCGCACCCCCGCCGTCCTGCCCACGGGCCGGAACTTCCACGCCCTCTCCGGCGACCTGGTGCCCACCCGGGTGGCCTGGTCGCTGGGCCAGGAAATGGCGGCGGATGCCCGTGACCGCGGTGACCCCGAGGCCGAGGGCAGCGAGGCCATCGTTCTCTGGGCTTCGGATACGGTGCGCGACGAGGGCGTGATGGTCGCCTTCGGCCTGGACATGCTGGGGGTGCGGCCGAAGTGGAACTCCCGCGGCATCGTCGAGGGGCTGGAGCGCATGCCGCTGGAGGAGCGCTCCCGTCGGCGGGACGCCCTGTTCACCACCTCCGGCCTGTTCCGGGACCTCTACGAGGACCAGCTGGTGTGGCTGGATCAGGCCGTTCGCGTCGCTCTCGACGGCGCCTCGGCGACCATTCGCGCGGAGCACCCGCAGCTCGACGGCGCCCTGGACGAGGCCCTGCGACCGTTGCCGGACGCGCTGCGCGACCCCGGTGACGAGCCCCTGGAGCGCAACGATGTCGCCGCCCGCTGGCTGGCGGACACCCGGGAGATGCTCAACAACGGCGCGGATCCGCGGCAGGCCGGCCGTGATGCGGCGCTGCGCGTCTTCGGCACGGCGCCCGGCGCCTACGGTGCCGGCGTCAACCGCCTGGCCGAGCGCTCCGGGGCCTGGGAGGACCGCGCGGAGCTGGCGGACGCCTACCTGCGCCGCATGGGCCACGCCTACGGCAAGGACGCCAGCGGCGAGCCGTCCCACGCCGCCTTCGAGAGCCGTTTGCAATCCGTGGGCCGCACCTACCTGGGGCGCGCCAGCCACGTCTACGGTCTGCTGGACAACGACGACGGTTTCGATTTCCAGGGCGGTCTGTCCCTGGCGGTGGAGACCCTCACCGGCGACGCCCCGGACAATCGGGTGCTCATGCACGCCGATGTGGACAATCCGCGGGTGGAGTCCCTGCACCGCGCCCTGCTGGGTGAACTGCGCCGGCAGAACCTGAACCCACAGTGGCTGGAGCCGCTGATGGATCACGGCTACGCCGGTGCCCGCACCATGGGGGCGGACTTCATGGACAACCTCTGGGGCTGGCAGGTGACCAACCCCGAGGTGGTGCGCTCCTGGGTGTGGGATGCGGTGAACGATGTCTACTTCCAGGACAGCCACGGCATCGGCCTGGACGACTTCCTGGAGGAAGATCACAACATCCACGTGAAAATGCACATGCAGGCCATCTCCCTGGTGGCGGCGCACCGGGAGTTCTGGGATGCCGATCAGGAGGTGCTGGAGGAGCTGATCCGGGACTTCGCCGAGTCGGTGGTGGAGCACGGCTTGCCCGGCGGCGGCCACACCCGCCCCGACCATCCCACCATGGACTGGGTGGCGGACCAGCTCGCCGATGCGGATCTGGCGCAGGCGTTCGATGGCGTTCGTGCCGCTGCCCAGATGGATCAGGTGGAGCACGCCATGGATCCGGCGACGGTGGCGGAGATCAGTATCACGGATGAGCTGGCGGAGGCGGCGGACGACGCGGCCGAGGAGCAGCAGGAACAGGCCGGGGATGAGGCCGGTGACGATGCCATGGAGGGAGGGTTCGTCCTGTTACCGTGGCTGGTTGTTGGTGCGGCCTTTCTGCTGCTTGCCGGTGGTGTGTATGCCGGGCGTAGATTCTGACCATGCTTCGGTGTGTCTGTGTGGGTGGCTGTATTCCTGTTGGATGGGTCGGTCGGCTGCGGGGCAAGGGGGTGCTCCTGTCGGGGGCGCCATGTCGGGTGGTTCGGTCACGGACACGCCGTGAATACGTCCATGTAGGCTCGACTGCGGCCGTCCTGGCCGCAGACGGTCCGTGACCGAACTCCCTTCCCGGCGCTTCGTGCCAGTTTCCAGTTGTGGTTCAAGCTCAGCCCGTCAGGTAGGCCCCTGACTATGCGGCGAGGCCGCTATGCCGCAGCAGTGCATCCACGCTGGGCTCGCGGCCGCGGAAGGCGCGGTAGAGTTCCATGAGGTCCTCCGAGCCGCCCTTCTCCAGGATGTGCACTAGAAAATCCCGGCCGGCGGACTGGCTGAATACGCCTTCGTCCTCGAAGCGCGAATAGGCGTCCGCCGAGAGCACTTCCGCCCCACCAAGATGGCCGACTCCCCCGACGCCGTGGTCGGCTTTCTCACTGATCTGGCCCAGCGCGCCAAACCCGTGGCGACACGGGAGATGGACGCGCTGCGCGCCTTTGCCCGCGAGCAGCTCGGCCTGGACGAGCTCGAGCCCTGGGACGTGACCTTCGCCTCTGAGCAGCTGCGGCAGTCCCGCTACGCCATCTCACAGGAGGACCTGCGCCCGTACTTCCCGGCCCAGCAGGTCATCGACGGCCTGTTCCGGGTGGTCGAGCGCCTTTACGGCGTGAGCATCCGCGAACACACCCAGGCCGCTGACACCTGGCATCCGGACGTCCAATTCTTCGAGATCCTGGACACCAACGGCGGCGTGCGCGGGCGTTTCTACACCGATCTATACGCCCGCAGTGGCAAGCGCAGCGGCGCCTGGATGGGCGAGTGCAAAGTCCGCCGTGACACCGGCGAAGGTATCCAGACGGCCGTCACATTCCTCACCTGCAACTTCGCGCCGCCCGTGGGCGACCAGCCGGCGCTGCTCACCCATAACGAGGTCCAGACGCTGTTTCACGAATTCGGCCACGGCCTGCATCACATGCTCACGCGCGTGGGTGCCGCGTCCGTGTCCGGCATTCATGGCGTGCCCTGGGATGCCGTGGAACTCCCCAGTCAGTTCATGGAGAACTGGTGCTGGGAACGCGAGGCCCTAGACCTGTTCGCGGCCCACGTGGATACCGGCGAACCCATCCCCGAGCACTTGTTCGAGCGCATGCAGGCAGCACG
>SKYZ01000395.1 GCA_007127625.1 Aquisalimonas sp.
TCGTAGCCCTTCTTGGTAACCTGCTCGATGGTTTCATTGCTTGCAGACATTGACACGCTCCGCTCAGCTGACTGCCGTTTTGACCCGTATGTCGATGCCGCGGAGGCTGGGGTGCTCCGGCGGCAGCGGTTGACTCATGTCCTTGATGCTTACGCCTTCCAGCGCCTGGTAGAAGGCTTCGTTGATGCGCGCCCAGTTACTGCTCACTTCGCAGTAGGGACTGTACTGGCATGCCGCACCACCGCCCTCGATGCAGTCGGTGAGTGCGATGGGCCCTTCGATGGCCCGAAGCACGTCGGCCAGGGAGATTTCCTCCGCCGGCCGTGCCAGACTGTAGCCGCCCCTGGAGCCGCGGTGCGACGCGAGCACCTCGGCACGCACCAGCTGCTTCAGGATCTTGCTGACAATGGCCTGCGGCAGACCGCGCTGCTCGGCAAGCCAGGCCGCACTGAACCGGTCCTCGCGCTCGGTGGCCATGAGCCCGAGGATGGCGGTTGCATAATCCGTTTCGCGGTTGATCCGTATCATGGTTAGACTCAGTCTACACTAAACAGGACCTTTTTGGTACACATTCATTATCACCCGGGCCGACGCCGGGGTGCAAAGGGGAGACTCGACGGCGTGCCGGAACGGTTGTGCACCATTGCTCAACAAGGCGTTCTGATGGCGGCGCTTGCCCTGCTGACGCTACCCATGGGCAGCGCCGTGGCCGCCCCGGGGGATTTCTGGGAAGTCCAGCAGTACTCCACCAACCTGCGATCGGGCCCCGGCACGGATCACGGCGTGTACACCCAGCGCGGCCGCGGCGACGTGGTCATGGAAGTTTACCGCGAGGGCGACTGGCTGCAGGTTGCCATCGATTCCGACGGCCGCACGGCGTGGGTCCACGAACGGCTGCTGGAGCAGATCACCGCGGAACCCGGCGAAGCCGCCCCGGCGCCGAACTTCGACAACTTCGCCAGCCTGTTCGACCCGCAGGACCCCGACAACCAGTTCGGCGTGCCCGTCTACTTCCGCGAACCGGTGCACCTGGAATACGGCGTCCTGCGGGTGGACGCCCACGACGGCTTTCTCGAACTCGACCCCGACACCCGCGAAAGCCACCTGCGCAGCCTGCTGCGCCTGTGGTCCACGGCGGACAACTCCGGTGTTCCCGTCACGATCATCGTGCGCGACCCCGACACGCGCGAGCACCGCTACATCCGCAGCGACCTTCGCGGCGACCACGTCATCGGTGGCTCAAGCGAATAACCACAGGCACACCGCCACCGCCGCGATGACCGCCACCACGTCCGCGGTCAACGCGGCCGCCAGGGTGTGACGGATCCGGCGAATCTGCACGGCGCCGAAGTACACCGCGATGACGTAGAAGGTGGTCTCCGTGGACCCCTGCAGCGTGGTCACCAGCATGCCGGTATAACTATCCGGCCCCACCGCCGGATCATTGATGATGGACGCCATGACACCGTAGGCCCCGGACCCGGAGAGCGGGCGCAGTAGCGCCATGGGCAGGGCCTCTGCAGGCAGACCCAGCTGTTCGGTGAAGCCGCCAACCCAGCGCACCATGGCCTCCATGGCCCCGCTGGCCCGGAGCATGCCCACCGCCACGAGGATCGCCACCAGGTAGGGAATGATGCGCACTGCCACCTGGAACCCTTCCTTGGCGCCCTCCACGAAGACCTCGTAGATGCGCACCCCGCGGATCACGCCGTAGAGCAGAAAAAACACGATCAGACCGGGAATGATCCAGGGCGCGATCACGCGACCATAGACGATGCTCAGCGGGATCAGACTCAACAGGCCGGCGAGGAACAGGTAGGACACCCACACCGGATACCCTGTCTGCGACGCTTCGGCGGCTTCGGTCATGGCCGGCTCAGCCTCCTGTTCCTGCTGTCGGTCATGCGCGGCTGAATCCGGGGTGCCCTCCTCCGACCCCAGGCGGCCAGTCGGCACGGGATCCGGTTTCGGCACGGCACTCAGGCGCTGATAGGTCTTCGCGGCAATGACGGCCGCCACCGTGGCGCAGGCGGTTGCGAACAGCGTCGAGGGGAGGATGGCCGCAGGTTCGACGGACCCCGAAGCCGCACGCAGTGCGATCACGCCCGTGGGCAGCAGCGTGATACTGGAGGTGTTGATGGCCAGAAACAGCGCCATGCTGTTGGTGGCGGTGCCCTTGTGCGGATTGAGCTTGTCCAGCTCCTGCATGGCGCGGATGCCGAAGGGCGTGGCGGCATTGCCGAGCCCCAGGGCATTGGCCGACATGTTCAGGATCATGGCCCCCATGGCGGGGTGATCCGGGGGCACGTCCGGAAACAGGCGCGTCATTAGTGGCCGGATCAGACGGGCGAGCACGGTGAGCATGCCGCCGGCCTCGGCGACCTTCATCAGCCCCAGGAACAGCGTCATCACGCCGATGAGACCAATGGCCAGTTCCACCGCGCCGCCGGCGGATTCCACCACCGCCTCCGAGAGCTCGGCCATGGGCGTGGTGGCTTCGGGGTCGTCCGGATCGCCGGGTTCCCGGGTGACTTGATGCCAGGCCGCGGTGACGAACGCGACCAGAACGATCAGCAGGAATACCGTATTCATCGGCCGATCCGGCCTCCCCGAAAGTCGGACCGTGCCCGGTCCCGATCCACAGTAAACGCGACGAAGAGTCGGGTCCGGGGTGCCGCCACGTCAAGCGTCGTCGATTCCGGACGCCCGGGGGGTGGACCTGCGGAGTTCATCGCGCCATGCTATCGCGCCGCAATCCTGCCGCATGGAGGTCCACGCATGACCCGCGTGACGGGCTTTATCGTCTTTGCCGCCGCCGTGATCACGGCACTGGTGTTCGTCATCATCGCCAGCTTCAACCGCATGCCTGAACCGTACGCCAGCTGCGTGGACGCCCACCGGGATCGACCCGACGTCGCCCTGGAGGGAAGTTATGATACGGACCTGATCCTGGACGAGGACATGTCCAGCGTCGAGGAAGGCAGCCACGACGGCATTGGCTACCGGGTGATCGTCGCGGACGTGGCCCCGGCATCACGCGCCGCAGGCCGGGGCGTCACCCTGACCTGTTACGAAGTGGACGGCCACGGAAGCCTGCTGCTGGACGAGAAAACATTCAGGGACATGGTGGGCATGAACGAGTAACTCCGGGCCGCCGCACCCCGCGAATGCCGGGTGGGGTGGCTCGGCGCTACGCCTCACTCAGCGAGCGGAACACCCCGCGCAGTTCCTGTGGTGACCGCACGCCCTCGAGAATCCGATAGACCTCTCCGGAGCCGTCGAAAAGCACCAGCGTGACATGAGAGACGTTGTGCTCGCGGGCGAAGCGGCTGCCTTCACTGGAATCGATATCGACGATCCTGAATTCGATGGTGTCACCGAAATCCGCGTGGGCGCTCTCCACGTTATCCAGCAACCGCCGGCAGGTCGGGCACCCCCGATCGTGGAGCTGAACGATCACCGGCCGCCCCTCGCCGATGACGCTGATGTCCGCCCGCGCACTGCGTGAACGCCACTCCATGCCGATCCAGAGCGCCGGAATGCTGAGCACGGCCAATCCGAGAAACCCGCGTCGGCTCATGGTTGCGGCATCAATGCCCTTGCGGGCCGGTTTTCCGGGTTTTCCGGGTTTTGCCGCCTTGCCGGCGGACTTCTTCGCCTTACCCATGGAGCGATTTTCCCTCGTGTTTCGACGGGATGCTTTCGAGCGCGATCACAACACCACGACCGCGACGCCTCATGGAGCTTGCCTCGCTGGTGCCCAGGGCGGTCCATTCGTGGAACTACGTAGCAACCAGCACTGAACGCGGCGTCATGAGTCACTGCGATTTGCAGAATCGAGGCGGGTCGCAGCTCCGTACTAGCCCTAATGGTTGCCGTTCCCGGTTGGCGATTATCGTGAAAGTGCAGATTCAGCGAGTCGAACGGGACTCACTACATTGATGCACGAAACTTCCAAGGGAGGCCGGTATGGCCGCACACACCGAGACGCCGGATGCCACGCTGGGGCTTCCATATCGCCATGCACACTGGGCGTTGCGATTCGCTCTGGCGAGCGTGTTCATCTACCACGGCATTGACAAGTTCCTGGGCGGGGGCGTCGCCGAATTCTCTGCCGCCATGGGTTTGCCGTGGATCCTGGGACTGCTCGTCGCACTCACGGAGATCGCAGCCGGCGTGCTGATTGTCGCCGGCGCGCTGATCAACCCGTGGATCACGCGACTCGGAGCATTGCTGATGGTTCCGGTGATGATCGGCGCCATCGTCATGGAGCACTGGGGGCAGTGGCACTTCATGGCGACACCCAGCCATCCGCTGGGTGGCATGCAGTTTCAGGTAACACTCCTGATGATCGCCCTTTACTTCTTTATTCGCGGGAACAACGCCTGAACAGGAGGTCCCTCATGGGCAGCGAAGACAGCAAACGCAGCGAACTCGCAAGGACGCTTTCGAAAGGAGTGGCATACACGGCTCCGCTGATTGTAGCGGTGGCAGGCATCGCCTCGGTACACGCCATCCTCGGGGATGCCACCAACGCTGACAGCGGTTACTACATGGCGGCGGCCGGAGAAGCCGAAGGCGAAGCCATGCCGGAGGCTGAAGGAGAAGCCGAGGGGGAAGCCGAAGCAGAGGCTGAAGGAGAAGCGGAGGGCGAGGCTGAAGGAGAAGCTGAAGGCGAAGGAGAGGCTGAAGCGCAATGACGAGACGTGCCACGGCGTCCCTGATGGGACGCCGGAGCATCGTTGCGCCCTAAGGAAACGTCGAATTCCCGCTGATCACTGCACAAGAAAAAACACCTCCACGGATTACCGCGGAGGTGTTCGGCACGAGCGCGTCGGCAATCAGGCTTCGCCTTCGGCTTCTCCCTCGCCCTCGCCCTCGCCTTCTCCTTCTCCTTCACCTTCGCCCTCACCTTCGCCCTCACCTTCACCCTCGCCTTCACCTTCGCCCTCGGCTTCTGCGACCACGATCTGATCCGTCTGCTCGACGTCAGTGGCACCGAGTTCGGCGGGGTTGGTATCGCTGGCCACTGCCTGCCCTGCGCCGTAGACGGCGACAAGCATCAGTGGCGCGGAATACAGCAACCCTTTGGAGAGGGTTCCCATTAACGATTGACGACTGTCTTTCGACTGTGACATTCACTCCTCCTTCGCTTGCTTTACGGCATACCATACCGTTGCACGCCGCAATCACGGCGTCACTGAAGTATTGATGAGCAACTGTTCTGACGCTATACGCAATTCAACGTACATGAGCACCTACCGTCCCGTGATACGTTTCCGGATACTCTCGCTGGCAACGAAGGAGACGGGGTCATGGCCTCGCGAGCACTGAAGAAGAAGTACTGGCTGGGCGGCAAGCGGGAGGCAGCGCAGGACCGCTTTTTTCTGGAAGCACTTGACCCGGAACTCTGGACCGAAGGGGATGCAAGCGAGTGGGATACCTGCTGGTACACGGGCATGCCGGATCAATCCGCCTTCCGGCAACTCGAAACCGGCAAGACCATCAACCACATCCCCGGTAACAATGGCCTCACGATCAAGAGCAATCTGTACCGAACCCTGAACGACATGTACCAGCGTGTCGTCGCCCAGGACGGCGTTAACAGCGAGGCAGCTCGTCGACTCCGGTTCTTCCCGAGAGTCTACTCGATGCCCACGGAGTACCATGCGCTCCAGGAAGCCGCACTGGCCCGCCCGGATGCCCACTGGATACTGAAACCGAAGAACTCGGCCCGGGGGAAAGGGATCTCCGTGCTGGAGGACGTGGCCCTGGCACCGCTGGATAACGCCTCCATGGTTCAGGAGTACGTGGGCAACCCGCACACCATGTGGGGGCACAAATACGTGCTGCGCCTCTATGCGGTGATTACGTCGGTGGTGCCGCTGCGGGTGTATCTGTACAACGAGGGATCCGCAAAGCTGGCGTCGGCGCCGTACGATCTGGAGCACTTTGACAATATCTACGCCCACCTGACCAACCCCGACGTCAACGCCACCAACACCGAGAGCGAATCGCCGGTGGTTTTCCGGAGCCTCGCCAGCTATCGCCAATGGCTCCGTGAAGACGGCCACGACGACGACAAGCTGTTCGCGCGCCTGCGCGACATGGTTGCTCTGACAGCAATCGGCGTGCGCGAGCGCATGCGCAACCGGCTAGCGGAGGTCAAGGCGGATACGACGGGATGTTACGAGCTGCTGGGATTCGACTGTCTGGTCGACGCCGACCTCAACCCATGGATTCTGGAGTGCAACCTGAGTCCGTCACTGGAAGTCTGCGCCGCCCCCAAGGACGGTGGCGAGGTGGAGGAGCAGATGAAGCGCCGTCTGGTTGGCGACCTGGTGGCACTGCTCAACCTCAACGGCGACAGCGCCGATGCCGACAATGTCAGCGCCCCGGCTGCGCGAATCGGGGCCGTGGCCGAGGGGGAACTGCGGAGAGCAGGCGACTACACACGGGTCTACCCCGATTCCGACCCCGAAGCCTATCTGCCCTACTTCCCCCTGCCCCGCCAGGCCGACCTGGCGCTGGCCGATGCCGTTACCGGCAGCGCGGTACAGCGGCCGAAGGTACGTCCGCACCGGGTCCAGGAGATCATCGGTGAGGGCCGGCTCGGGTTATACGGCGAGCGCGAGGGCACACTGTACACCCCCAACGACGTTGCCGCCTGGATCTGGCTTCAGGCCACCGACGGCGTTGCCCCGGACAGCATTGCCGATGCCCTGCTGGACGCCCAGCGGCAGGCCGGGCAGCCCGCCGACGACTGGACGGTTCGGGAGCAGGTCTGGGATATCCTGGCAGATTCGGCTGCCTCCAGCCTGCTGCTGCAGGGTACACAGCCCTCAGGGGTGCCGGATTCGCAGGCTGACCCCGACGGCACGACCGAATCCGACGACTCCGGTGTCGAGCCGTCGTCGCTGTTCACGTTTGCCGGCGAGCGCTCCCTGCGCATCACGCTCCCTGATGCACCGGTTGCATCGCGAGTCGCAGCGGCTTTCCCGGCTTTGCGTGAGAGCGCATCCGCCGAGGAGACCCTGTCGGTGCTGCGCTCGGGACGCGGCTATGCCATTGCCGACCACCGGGGCGTGAAGGCGGATGGGTTACGCCTTGCCCAGGTGGCACCGGTTCTCCGGCAGATGCTGTTGAACCGTGGGCTTACCGACGCGGACGAACTCGCCCTGGACGGGGTTCTGGTTCCTGTCACGGCGGCGGATGCGGCCGGCAATGCCGGAACAGCCATCCTGGTCACCAGCAGGGACCCGGCGCTGGCCGGCGCGGCGGCCATCATGGTGGCCCGGGCCGTCGGGAGTCAGCGATTCAGTGGGGGACTCTACCTGCCGCCGGACGGTGGCCCCGTCCGGGCCGCTGGTCTGCCACTGGTGGTTGATCACGGCGTGGGTGCAGATCTGCTAAATGACCACCACTCGCGGCATTTGCATCAGACACGAGCTGGTGCACCAACACACTTGATGATTCCACCCACGGATCGAACACGCCCCGGCTATAAGGTCGGCACTGTGCTTGTGGCTCAGACGGAGACGTCCGGGGGCACCGATGCGGTCCTGCAGACCGCGGACCGCCTGGACGTTCTTTCGGCGATACTGCCAGTGCTGACCGGAGCCCGCGGCGTTGCCCCCGACGGCGCCCAGATTACCGGGCTGAATCAACGCCTGGAGGGAATGGAGCTGTTTGCCCTCGACGTTACGGAACCCTCCAGGGCATCGCACGCCTTGACCGGTTGGCTCGACACGGATCGAGAAACGGTCGCAGGACCCTCATGATCCGGCTCCTGGTGGCGGCTCTACTCCTGGTGGCCGCAGGGAGCACGGGGTGGCTGCTCTACGATGCCGGGTACCTGGAGCGCGAAGGACTCGTCGAGTGGGCCGGCGACAGCGGCATACTGGCACCCCTGATCGTCATGGGTGCCATGATGCTGGCGGTGGTGGTAGGGCCGATCCCCACGGTACCAATCTCGGTGGCCAGTGGCTTGCTGTTCGGCCCCGTCATGGGTTTTGGCTACGCCATGCTGGGTGCACTGCTCGGGGCCGCCGCGAGCTTCTGGATCGCCAGACTGGCCGGGCGGCCGGTCATGGAACGGTTCTTCGGGGGACATGCATCGTTCTGTCGGGACTGCAGTGACCGCATGCTGTTCTGGGTGGTGCTGGGTACCCGGCTGATACCGGTGATTTCGTTCGCCCTGGTGAGCTATGGGGCGGGACTGACGGCCATGAGCATCCGCGCTTTCCTGACAGCGACGGCTATCGGCATGGTGCCAATGACATTCGTCTACGTTGCCATTGGCGCGCAGATCACCGTGAATGTCTGGTGGGCGGCCGGGGGCAGCGCGGTCGCGCTGCTCCTGCTGCTCGCCCTGCCCAGGATCGTGGAGCGCTACAACCCCTTCGGCCTGCGCCGGTATCTCGGTCACGCCGGAATCAGTTCTTCTCTCAGCGACCACTGAACAGTGAAGCAAACACGGGGCAATTCGCGCGACCGGCGATTGCCCGTTCTATGTTCATGCCGAATCGATCTTGCGAAGTCCCTGCCACAGAAGGCGCCACCCCCTATAATGGACCGCACATTCCCTGTCCCCGAGGTAAGGCACAATGCGCTTCTCCATTCTGAAATGGGTGCTCCTTGCAACCACGTTCGTGCCGCTGATTGCGGGAGCACGGTCAATGGGTCCGTTGGTCTCGGTCGAATGGCTGGAAGACGAACTGCACGGCGACAATCTGGTGGTTGTGGACATCCGCAGCGACATTGACGGCGGTGATCGCAGTGATTACGAAGAGGCGCACATTCCAGGGGCCGTTTACAGTAACTATGTCACCGCCGGTTGGCGGCAGGACGAGGACGGCGTCCCCGGCAAGTTGCCCCCGGAGGATGATCTGGCGAAGCTGATTGGCTCCCTGGGCATTGATAATGACACCGATGTGGTGATCGTGCCGGCGGGTGTCGGCTCGACGGACTTCGGCAGCGCCGCACGGATTTACTGGACGTTCCGTGTACTGGGACATGATCGGGTGGCCATTCTCAACGGCGGCCACACGGCATGGGTGGAAGCCGACAAGCCGGTGGAATCCGGCTGGAACGAACCGGAGCATGCCACCTTTGAAACGGACTTTCGCCCGGAATTGTTGGCGGATGCTGACGATGTGAATACAGCCCGGGATGCAGGAATCCAGCTCGTGGATAACCGGCCCGAGGCCCAGTTCCGCGGTGACGACAAGCACCCTGCCTCGCGCGCAGCCGGGACCATACCGGGGTCGCTCAACCTGCAGGAAGGAAGTCTGACCGAGGATGGCACCGCCTTCATGGTGGACCGCGACACCGTGGAAGCACTGATGGACCGTGCCCAGGTCAGCGGTGATCAGCAGACCATCACGTTCTGCAACACGGGCCACTGGGCCGCCATGGGCTGGTTCGCCCTGAGCGAGATTGGAGGCAACGAGGACGTCGCCATGTACGATGGCTCCATGGTGGAGTGGTCGCAGGACGAGAATCGGCCGCTGGAGCGCGGCGGCCTGTTCGGGAACTGATCCGCGAGCGGTTCAGGCTACCCGGACGCACGCATTGACGGGCTGACGATCGTCGACGGTCAGCCCGTCACTCATTCGCCCGAGCTCTGCGGCCAACTGCACAGGCAGCTCAATCCGCCCGACTGGCCGCATGAAGCACACGATCCCCGCCTCCGGCTGTCTCCTGCGCCGCCCAGTACCGACGCGTTGACGGGGCCACCCCGAACCCTTCGGGCACACTGACACCGCAAAGACTGGCCATCATGCCGATCAGCGCCATGTGATGGACGCTGTGGCTTTGCAGGAAGGCAAGCTCGCGGGAGAGACTGGTATCCAGCCAATGGTCACACTGGCCATCAGGGCTGTCCACGACGTGGCGAACCTTGAGCGCGAAGTCTCGCATGCTCTGCCGCCGCATCCCGTCAAATTGCTCGGTCAGCTCATTGAGGCGTCGATGCGCCACGGCCCGAATGGTCTCCGTGGCCGTATCACGCTCCCGGCTGTGGAAATCCACACTGCCACATGGCGCGGCGAGAACGGCTTCCGCGTGCTCAATCGCATGTCGCACCTGCTGGCCGATCGTGCTTCCGTAGCAGGGATCTGCAGGGGAAGTGAATACATCATCGTCAAGGCGAAGCAGGAGTTCCGCCAGATCCCTGAGGATATCGGCGTTCTCGGCAAGCAGGCAGTCGACGGATTCAGACATCACTTCCCCCTTTTCAGTCCGAACATGCGCCGGAGACTTTTGGTCATCATGGTAAACACCATAGAGCCAACGCCGCGTCGCCCCCATGCGTATTTCTACGGAGCGTTTCCTCCTGCAGGGTAACCCCAAGTATCGACCTTATTTCTGGTCCTGTCAGTCAAGCTGCATGACGGCACTGCGGAAATCCCGTACGTTCACAGGACTCGGACTCTGCTAGCGTTCCCTTAATGACGGGACATACGAGCGAGGAGGTATGCCATGCAGTTCGACACCTTCTACTACCCCGGTTTCGGCAAGAAATGGCAGAAGCCCCTGGAGACGCTGGCGGAGGAGACCGGCATTCAGTCCTTGCTGATCATGCGTTCAACACCCACCCACATGGTGGCGGTGGTCAGTGCCGGCCCCAAGCGTGACACCTACCACCCGGGGGATGCGGGCCCCAAGAGTGTGAATCCCGGTTGCCATAAGCTCTATTGCGAACAGGTGGTTAACGACAACCGGGCACTGCACGTGGCGGACGCGGCATCGGATCCGGAATGGGCCGGCAACGAGGATTACGTCCGTTTCGGCCTCGGGGTCTACCTTGGCTATCCCATTCACAGCCCCGAGGGACAAGTCCTCGGAACGATTTGCGCGCTTCATGATGCCCCCTTCGATTTCGAAGCAGGACGACCATCCTTGAATGAGAGGCTGGGCCGGCTGAAACACGAGATCGAGCGGGATCTAGAAGCACGTCACTAGCAATGCCCGGCTGGCGACCATCGCGCACCTTTGAATCGAATCAGGGCGTCATCCGATGGATTTGCGCCGGTCACGGTTCGCCCGTGGTGCTGCTGCAGACCACCGAGTTCATTGATCAGGCGGGGCATTTCTCACCGGAGGACCAGCCGGGAGGCCGTGGCGAATGCGATCATGCGTTTCCCTAAAACCGGTGTATCAACGGAGCGACAAGGAGATCCCCGTAGCCCCAGGTGACCGTGCCGGTGATCGAGAGTACAAAGCCAAAGTACTCATCCCTGAGAATCCGCCTTGCCCGTTCGACCTCCTGCACATACCGCTCGGTCCCTGGCTGCGGCATGGGCGGACTGTAGTGAAGCTTCTCGACAAGAGCGGCCTCGCTCCTGTCAGTAATGCAAAGCAGATTGCGCTTGAGCATGAGGATCAGCCCGAGCACCGCAACCAGCGAGCCGGCCCTGCCAAACCAGCCAGGATCCTGCCACAGCAGGGAAAGCCCCAACGAAACACCAAGAAAACACAGGGCCATGAACACCATGACCCATGTTTTCATCATGTAGGTGGCCACGCGTCACCTCGCGCGCTCGGCGCCCCGTTTTCCACGGGGCATTCACCCACCTACTGCTGCTCCTGGAATGCCGGCTGTTCCACCCGCTCGTAGTACTCCACCAGGGCAGCCAGCTCCCGGGAATCCCAGGCCAACGGATCTTCCGCCATGGGAATGACCATGCAGACCTGGATCATCTCGTCCAGGTGGATGCGGTCGATGCCGAATTCACTTTGCGCCATGTCGACCAGATGCGGATAGGGCTCGGCAAACGTCTGTTCATACTGGGCTCCGCCGGCATGGCACGTCATGCAGGAAACTCCGGTGCTCGAGAGGCTGGCATCCCCGTACAGCTCCTCGCCGTACTCAAGCAGCTCATCGGGATCCCCTTCATACGGCTGATAGTCGTCCGGGCGCGTGACAGCCTCCACAGGCACATCGGCCTCTGCTTCGCCTTCCGCTTCGCCCTCGGCTTCACCTTCCGCCTCACCTTCCGCCTCACCTTCCGCTTCCCCTTCCGCTTCGCCCTCGGCTTCACCTTCCCCTTCAGCTCGGGCTTCGCTGACGGCCATGACCCGTTCCGAAGCTTGCCCAGCGAGAGTTTCAGTCTGTTCGGCAGCGAAGGTCGTGCTCGCCCCGTAGGCCGCCACCAGCAACAAGGGCGCAGACCCAATCAAACCTTTTGTGAGAGTGTCCCGGAGTTCGCCCCGTTTTTCGGTATTCTTATTGTCCTCGCCCATGACCCAACCCTCCCATTCGGTGATTAAGGCAACGCACTCTCTGAGTGTAGAAGATAAACCACTGGATTCGCGGTTCCGTACTTCTACGTAGATCGACCCATAACCCCTGGGCGAGAACAGGCACCGCGCGCCAGATGGTCACCCCAGGAGAACGCCCCTGCGCTTTCCGCCAATGATGGGATTCTCCTCCGCCGCCAGCGCGTTGCACGGCTGTCCGGACATAAGATAGGCCTCCGCTTTGTCCAGACACCGAAGCGCAATTCCGGCAGACGCATCGCCCTGCAACGCAGCACGGACGTATCCAAGATGCCGTAGCATCTCGGCCGGTGCCTGCTCCGAGTAAACCAGTGAAAGCTGAACGAGGTCATCCATGTCATCGGCAGCGTCCTCGTATGCCCGCTGCGCCACAGGATTCGAACTCTGGCGCGCCGCATTACGATAATACGCTTCCAGAAGTTCGAGATTTTTCCGATTCAGTGTAATGTAGTCTGCCGTCATCACCGAGCCTATCCGAGAAAGCGATCTTTCAATCAAGACTATCAGCAATGGGAATATTTTTAATTAGGAATATTGCTTAGTTTCTAGATCAAAAAAAGGGACAAAGGCTCACAGATGAAGCCAAGCCCAATCACCAAGAGTCCTCCAGGAGACCAAGACTTGGCTCATGGCCACGTAATCAATCAACCGCCAAGATGGCGAACATCCACTTCCTCACCGAGCATTTCAAACTTCCGGTAGCCGGCATCGATGCTGGACTGGTCTTCCTCGATCAGGCCGTTCACCTTGTCATGCAAAGCGTCGATCATGCGGATCATGATCTTGTTCTGCTCGGCCATGACCAGTGCCGTCTCGTGCAACACCATGCCGTACTCGCTGCTTGATGCGGCCTCGAGCTTGTCGAGCTGCGCCTGGAGATCGTTGAGCATCACTCCATAGGTCGTTCCTTCCAGATTCGGCAACCTTTCCTCCGCCGAAGCCGAAGCCGGCAGGAGCAGTGCCCCTGCGACAAGAGCGGCCGATGCGATTCCCCATAAGCCTGTCTGTTTTTTACCAATCATTTGAACTACCTCCCTTGGATTCGCACTTTCACTATAGAAACCGCCATCACCAGCCACAATGTGGAAACTACGCAGCCCCGCGCTCCCGGGGATGAGGGCATAATTCGGCTTTCCCCTTCAAAGCAAAGGGATACTCATTACGCAAAACCTCTAATGGGACCGAAAGGCGAGACCATGAGAGGGTGCCGCCGACACGCTACCCACCAGGCGACGCTGAAAACTGGAGAGATAAATGCAGCGAACAGGCACCTGTATCAAGACCCTGACCACGGCCGCGGCCCTGACCGCGCTGGCACCGCTTGCCACGGCCAACGCCGCCGAGACGATCGAGGAAGTCTATTCGGACTACCAAGTGCTCCTGGACCGCCACCTCGTCACGAAAGATCTGCCCGGTGACGGCCTCGTCTCGGCGTTCGACTACCAGGCAGCGCTGGAACGCGACGACACAAGCGAACTACTTCAACGGCAACGGGAAGCACTGGCGCAGTTCGACACGGCCGCCATGGACAGCCGCGAAGAAGGGAACGCATTCTGGCTCAATGCCTACAATTTCTTCATGATCGCTCATCTGCTCGAGGAACGCCCTGACGGCAACCTGGTCGACTCCGTCTGGGACTACGGCGGCCGCTACAACCCGTTCCGTGCCAGTGTCTTCGAGCGCGAGCTGTTCGAAGTGGATGGCGAGGAGCACAGCCTGAGCGGGATCGAGAAGGGCATTCTCCTTGGCGATACATACTGGGAGAAGGGCTGGGCCGAGGCCCGTGTGCACTTCGCCGTAAACTGTGCCTCGGTGGGGTGCCCGCCCCTGCGCAGCGAGGTCTACACGCCGGAGAACGTGGACGACTACCTGACCGAGAACACGCGCCGCGCGTTCAACACCGAACGGCAACTCCACGTTGACGGCAACACACTCCATCTGTCCGAGTTGTTCGACTGGTACGAGGAAGACTACGTACGCGAGGAAGGCTCGGTGCGCTCCTTCATCAAGGCATACGCGGCCCCTGAGGTCACCGAGGCTGTCGAGGGCACTGACCGGATCCGGTTCATCGACTATGACTGGACGCTGAACGCACCGGAGAACTTCCCCGAACTTCAGGACAGTGACTGAGGGCACCGCTGCAAGACCGCGGCCGCCCAGCCGGATGATCGAGATCAAGCTCTTCCAGGGGGCCAAACCCGGCCATGGCGGCATCTTGCCGGCCGCGAAGGTGAATGCTGAAATCGCTGAAGCCAGGGGCGTGCCCATCGGCCAGGACGTGATCTCCCCCGCCGCACATTCAGCCTTTCACACGCCGCTGGAGTTGATCGATTTCGTCGGACAACTCCGGGAACTGTCCGGTGGCAAACCCGTGGGCATCAAGCTCGCCATCGGCCACGCGTGGGAGTGGTTCGCCATCGTCAAGGCCATGCTCCAGCGTGATCGCGTTGTAGATTTCGTCGTGGTTGATGGCGGCGAGGGCGGAACCGGAGCGGTCCCCCTGGAACTCGTCAACCGCCTGGGCATGCCCATGGATGATGCGTTACGCCTTGTCCATAACACCCTGGTGGGTGCCGGGCTGCGCGACCGTGTCCGGGTCGCCTGCGCCGGCAAGATCACCTCCGCGTTCAAGATCGCCCGCTGCATGGCACTGGGCGCGGACTGGTGCAATGCCGGGCGTGGCTTCATGTTCTCCCTGGGATGCATCCAGTCCCTCAGCTGCCATACCGACAAATGCCCCACGGGTGTCGCGACCCAGGATCCGGGGCGCAACCGGTCCCTGGATGTCA